>JAAZGU010000132.1 GCA_012511085.1 Erysipelothrix sp.
AAACTTGAAGGTCTGCTTTGATTTGTTAATTTCAGACACCATACATCCACGCCCTGTCGCATCAACACGCCGAAGATTAATACTTTTGCCTATTATGCCTTCGCTTTTTATCATTAACCAGCACCGCGAGGTATCCTAAACTTTTGATTGTAACAAATTAAAAAACTAAGTTGCCTTAGTTTGATTGGTAAAGAGATGATTCCAACTATATTCTAACGGAATAATCACAACTATTCATGCAAGAAATGCGACAAAGAAATAAGAAATACGGTAAGCTAAGCATTCATCTAGACTTATCATACGAACTTCTAATATTTCGAATCATCTCTTTACTGTATTATATCACGAGATGACATGTTTTTGTGAATTATTTTCAATTTATCACCTATTTAAAATTCCATCAACTTGCTTAAGAAGCGGTTGACATCCTCACTTTTTGGGGAAGTGAAAAATTGTGTGGTTGGCGCAATTTCTTTAATGCCTTGCTCATCCATGTATAAGACCATGTCAGTAGCATTTTTCGCAAACCCTAGGTGATGGGTCACCACAATCATGCACATGCCCGTCTCCGCAAGTTCTCGTAACATGATTAAAACTTCCGCTGACAATTCAGGATCAAGGGCACTGGTTGGTTCATCCAACAATAAAATCTTAGGTGAAATTGCGACCGCTCGAATGATCGCAATCCGCTGTTGTTGGCCCCCTGATAACATATGCGGGTATTTGTCTTTTTCATGTTCCAAGTTAAAACGTTCCAAAAGCACACGCGCTTTTTCATTGGCCTCTGCTTTTGAGTACTTAAAGGTGTGAATCAAAGGCAACGTAATATTTTCAAGCGCGCTTAGATGCGGAAACAAACCATGGCTTTGAAACACAAAACCAATTTGCTTACGCAGTTGATACAGCTTATCTTCCTCAAATGCCGCCCAATCATCATCAAAGGCAAAGGTACCGGATGTTGGTTCAATGAGCCCGCCAAGCACGCGTAAAAAGGTTGACTTGCCGCCGCCACTGGGCCCGATGATTGCCAGTGAATTAAAAGAAAAGTCCAAATTAAGACGATCAAGCACAACTTGATCTTCAAATTTCATGGTTAAGTCTTTGGTTCTAAGTCTCATATTGACTTCTCTTTTCTAAGGTGTTCGCTAATAAACTGATGGGGAAGGTTAAGGTTAAATACAAAAGTGCCAACGTGATGTAGCTGACAAAATAGGAATTAAAGTTGTTCGCTGTGATTTCCTTGGTCACTTGCGTCAATTCAATCAAAGCAATCATCGATAAAAGTGATGAGTCTTTAATGACTGAAGCAAATTGACCAGTAAGGGCTGGTAGTACCCGGATAAACAATTGCGGAATAATAATTAAGCGCAAGGTTTGCCAGCGGTTCAAACCTAATGATTTCGCAATTTCATTTTGTTTGGACTCAATAGAATTTAGGCCCCCTCTTAAAATCTCTCCAATGTAGGCACTTTCAAAAATTGATAAAATAATGACACCCGCCATCAAACGATTGCTGATGTTGAAGGCCGTCCCAATAATATAGAAAAAGAAAATAATTTGCACGAGCAACGGTGTTCCCCGGATAATTTCAACGTAAGCACGTGCAAATTGTTGAAACACCAAAAAGGGACTCCGTTTTAAAACGACCAACA
>JAAZGU010000133.1 GCA_012511085.1 Erysipelothrix sp.
ATCAAGGCTTGCTTCAGATGGTCATATTGTTTCACGACTTTTTGCGCAAACATGCCATCACTGACGATAATCTCTTTTTTATTAATGGCAATGTGCCATTTATCTTTAAATTTATCCAGGGTTGTAAGGGATGTGTCATCTAAAAAAGCCATAATCCACACATCATCCACCACATTATTAAGTTCAAAACTATGAGAGGCGCACAAATGAAACAACATCTTGCTATCGTAAGCATATTTAACAACCGCACTCGCTGCCCACACTTTAAAGGCGTCGCTGACGTCTTGATAATCGATTTGACTCAGATATTTGTCATTGGCAACCAAGAAAGCGTCGCAAGTTTTTGTGACATCCAACTCTTTGGCATTGGATGCCATCACAAAAGTTGGACCTTGATAAAGTTTGGGGTCAAATGCAACCCACTCAACACGATCTTCGCTTGGCTCATGATTAAATTTAGAAATCATTTCCACAAGCGCTTCCATTTCGTAAGTGCGCAAAAACTTCGCAAGGTTTTGCCAGTCAGGTTCATACATTAATTCCGCATCACTCACATCGAGCGGGACATCCTTAAAGATGGTCGCCAAATCATACGATAAATAGGCTTGATCTTTTTGCGTTTGGAGATTTTCAAGCAACTTACCCTTCAATTGATCAAGGTTTTCATACACACCATCTAAGGTTTTAAAATCATCAAGCAAGCGTTTTGCGGTCTTTTCGCCGATACCGGTGACTCCCGGTATATTATCGGAGCTATCCCCCATGAGCGATTTTAAATCCACAATTTGGGCGGGTGTCAGCCCTTGTTGGGCATGCAGCAAGGCTTCATCCATCAGTTCCGTTTCACTGAGTCCTCTTTTCATCAACATCACCTGCGTGTTGGCGTCTATCAATTGCAACATATCACGATCGCTTGTTAAAATTATCTTTTTAACATCTTGATAGCGTTTCACCATCGTCCCGATGATATCATCGGCTTCATAGCCTTCAATTTCGTAGCGTTTCATGTTGAACGCATCCAAGTAATCACGCACCAATTGGAATTGATCAATGAGTTCCTGTGGTAATTCAGTGCGTGTTGCCTTATAGGCTTCGTATTGTTCATGACGAAATGTTTTTGCTTTCGCATCAAAGGCAAACAGAATCGCATCCGGTTCGATCACTTCCAAGGCTTTTAAAACCATGTTGACAAAACTGTGCAGCGCATTGGTTGGTTGACCGGATGATGTCCGCATCATACGGGTGTATGCTGTTGCATAATAGGCACGAAATACCATGGAATTGGCATCGACTAATAAGAGTTGTTTCATAAAATTCCTCCACATTCATTGTATCACAACCAAGTTGTGAGCTTTTAAAA
The DNA here is from genome assembly GCA_012511085.1 of Erysipelothrix sp. Classification (GTDB taxonomy): domain Bacteria; phylum Bacillota_I; class Bacilli_A; order Erysipelotrichales; family Erysipelotrichaceae; genus UBA6182. Next base: position 1,361 of record JAAZGU010000133.1, read on the forward strand.
AACCTCCTTGGAGGTTAGTTGGCAATCGATTCTAGGAAAGACAAATTATCATACATGATAGTCAGATAATCCTTGCCTTCCAGTTCATCATTTTCCGTTAAAAATGTTAAATTGCTCAAGTTGACTTGCGTTAACTCCAACTCATCCCGCAACTGCGTGTACAACTCCCTTAATTCAGGAGTTAAGTTGGGTTCAAATGCGATGTATTGAATATTATTATGGATAATCTGTTCTTTAATATAATCCAATTGTTTCGTGTTTGGTAAAGCACCAAAGCGTGATAACATCACCGGATATACACGTACCCCGTAGGCACGTTGCCAATTTCCAAAACTTGGGGTAATAGAAACAAAAGCAATATCCAACTGTTGATTCCTTAAAATTTGATATTCTGAATCAAGTCGTACAAGATCTTGTTCTAACTCGACAAAGTTGTCTTCAAAGAAGCGTTGGTCCTCAGGATAATAAGAAATAAACCAATCACGAATGTTACGCGCGATGGATGTCATTGCAATCGGATCCATCCACAACATCGGATCCATATCATAAGTATCCACGAGTTCAAAGACACTGCTTTCATAGTAATCCGTTTGAATAAAGACATCAAAGTCACTGACGCTTACTTGTGAGTAACGTTTAAACTCATAAACGGCGCTATTGGAAACCAAATCCATGAGTTTCGCTTTGCTGGAACGCACATCTTCTTTAATTAATTCCCAATATGGTTCCAATTGTCCCATAGTAATAATGAGCTTGGCTTGTGAAACAAGTTCTTTATAATCATCAACAACCTGCGATTGTTGGATAACATCACCATCGGTTAACATGCAAATATCGCCACGGTCACCACCGATGCGCCCTACAATGTATTCAATCGGGTAATTCGTCACACAAATGAGGGGTTTCTTTACTTGACATGCACTCAATTGTGATGTAATCAAGATTATTATCATAATTTGAATTATACGTTTCACGACTAATCTCCCTTCAGTCTTTAAGGCGCCACAGGCTTGTTTCTGAACGTTGTTTTTGTGTCTCTTGCGCTTTCACCATTTTGATATAATGACGCGCCAGATAGTATGCCACAATAATTAACGGTAAATTCCCTATCATTGTAACAAATAATCGGCGCATATACCAAAGTGAAAATCCAATTTGGACGGTGGTAAACAGCGAATAATATAAAAACAAAAGCACTTCCACAATAAAAATAATTACCAGTCCCATCAGGACCATTTCAAACATGGTGTCACTCATGTGACGTTGATAAATCCGCATGATAAACAAGGCCGCCACAAAGATGATAGCATGTAAAAAGAGTGCTGAATGAGTGAATAGATCGATACCGAGACCCACCAGCATCGCAACAAAAAGCACATGATAAATATCACGTTTTAATGAAATATACAACAAAAATACCAGACTGGTAAATGGAATCAAGATAAATGATGCCCACATGTATGAATTCGAAATAATACTTGCCATGATTAAATCTAAAATTAAAGTTATGATGATATAAATGCTAATCATGGTGACCACTCTCTGATTGCCATGGTGTCACGAAACACAACGAGTGCATAATCAAAATTATAAAAATCAGCCGCCGGCTTAACGTATACCTTGACCGCCAAGGTGTTTGGCATCTCCACAACCTCACTGACCGTCCCTACCAGCAAGCCTGATGGGAAAACACCCCCCAAACCTGAAGTAATGACGCTGTTACCTGGACTAATGGTAATGTTGGTATCTAAAAGCACAACTTCAAAAGCTTGGCGCTGGACATCATAACGCTCCAAAATTGCTTCTGCTGTTGTCGCAGGTGACACTTGAATCTTTAGCGCCACTTTATTTTTATTGGTTTGCGTTGTTAAAAGTCGGACAATGCTATGATGTTTTTGAACAGCTTCAACTTTGCCAATTAAACCTTTGTTAGTAATAATCGCCGCATCTTTGATGATGCCATCTTGAGCACCCTTATCAATCACAACCGTACTTAAATACACATCGCTGGGACGATAGATGATCGTTGTCGGAACGTGTCGGTATTCGTTGATGCTTATTTCAAGTTCATTTAATTTCTTGAGTTGATTAATTTGCCGATAGGCTTCTTCAAGTTCACTTTTATACACTTCCAGCATCTCAATGTCTTTCTCTAAAATTCGTTCTTGATCACGGGCAATGAGAAACTGACCAAAATCACTAAAAAAGGTACCGACCTTCTTGATTGGATACTCAATAAAAGTGTAGCGCAGTGACCCAAAAAAGCCAAAACTTGCATCTGAAAGGTCACGCGCAATTGAGGTCGCATTAATTGTAAAAAAAAGAATGGCAATTACCAATACCAAGATCGCAAAACGAATCACTGGATTTTTTATTGATCGCTTTTTCATAACCACATTCATTATAAAGAAAAAGCGTGCTTGATTCAATCCACCAACAACTTTTGCCGCAGACTTGTGTAACCATGATTGGTCACAATGATGTGATCCAAAAGTGGGAT
>JAAZGU010000134.1 GCA_012511085.1 Erysipelothrix sp.
AATTTAAGCGACTGCACAATCTCATCAATGATTGTCAAGTTACGTAAGCCAAGCAAATCAATTTTAATGAGCCCTAAATCCTCTAAATATTCCATGGAATATTGCGTGGAGAGCGTGTCAGCTTCCACTTGCATTAAGGGCACAACACTGCTGAGCGGGGCTTGGGAAAGCACAATTCCAGCTGCATGAGTGGAAACATGGCGCGGAAAATGTTCGATTTTCATGGCCATTTCAAAAACTTCTTGCAAAGCCTCACTTTCGCTAATCATTTTCCGAAAGCCCTTGGATTGTTCAAAAGCTTGCCTTAAAGTGATGTTATGACGTGCAGGAATCTGCTTGGTTAATCGATCTATGATGCGCAAAGGCACATCGTAAGCACGCCCCACATCGCGTAAGCTCATCTTTGTTTTCAAGGTCCCAAAGGTCACGATATGAGCGACGTGTTCTTGGGAGTACTTGTTTGTTAAATAGGTGATTATTTCATCACGGCGTTGGTCAGAAAAATCAATGTCGATATCCGGCATTGAAATGCGCTCTGGATTTAAAAAGCGCTCAAATAGAAGCCCGTAGTGCATTGGATCAACATGGGTAATCCCGAGACAATAAGCAACCATGGATCCCGCAGCAGAGCCACGACCGGGCCCCACAGGGATATTTTCCACATGAGCAAAGCGAATGATGTCATACACGATGAGAAAGTAGTCCTCATAATTCATTTTTGTGATGAGATCCAATTCCATCTGCAGACGTTGTTGATAGCGAGGCTCATGTTGTTTTTGCGGATAACGCTTACTAAATCCAACCTTGCATAAATGGCGTAAGTATACTTTATTGTTGACGTTTTGATTGTTTTGATAAACCGGCAAGGTCGTCAAATTCGCAAGGTCATAGGTTGAAATGCTCGCATTGATGCGATCGGTTGTTTCTAAATCTTCCAGATCGTAATGCTCAACAAGTTCATCCACACTTAATAAGTGGTGATGATCATATTGCACGAGCGCGGGATCGTTAACTTGTTTTTGTGTTTTAATCGCTTGTAAAGTCAACAATGTCTTCGCATCGTTGGGTTCATCGTAAAACACTTTAGCTAAAGCCACACTTTGAATTTGTTCTTGTTTTAAAATTGCCTTCAAAAACTCATTTTTACTTTGCCAATACATGGATTCCTGCATCGATATCCCAACATAGTAAGCATCAAACACTTGGTTTAAGCGTGAAATGTAATGTTTAATGGCTGCTCCATCCATATCAAGCATCGCTTTTTCAAAAATCCCACCTTCACTTAAAACAATGATGATTACATCATTGAGGTGGTCTTTTAAATGATTACTTTCTAAGATAAAAGGCGCTTGATTCAATTGACTTGTAAGATAAGTCAGGTTTTGATAGCCCTTAAGATTTTGTGCTAACATCACAAAATCAACAAGCTCTTCATCAAGAGTTAGACTTAAAGTAACACCCAAAATCGGCTTAACATGGTGTTTTTGACACATTAAAGTGAAAGCCACACTGCCATGCATGTTGTGATAATCAGTCAATGCAATGGCTTGAAAACCTTTGGCTTTCGCGGATGTGACAAGCTTGGAGATTGTCAATGTTGATGACAACAGCGAATACACACTGTGTGTCATTAAATGAACAGCCATGCTCACTCCTTAGTTTATGGGTAGTAGTTAACTCCTAAATGATCAAAATGAATCGCTTCCACAACCAGCGCTTCACTATCGTAAAATGAAATCTCAACTTTATCATCGGGTGTCGCAAAGATGGATTCAACATGGTCTTTCGCAACCACCTTAAATAAACGTGGGTTTTCATGCAAGGTCATGTAATAGATTGTGTCGCCGTCATCAATCACGCTGTACACTTCATTGATGGTACCTTGTAGCGTTTCAATCAAGCCGGGTTCATCGATGATGATATTGAAATCACCCAAACGATTGCCGAAATCATTAAGTGCCTCTTGAATAGAATCGCCTACTCCGACGGCATCGTAATTGCTAACCGCAACAAAGGCATACTTCTTAACGAGCCCTTCTTGATCCTTTAGCGACATGAAATAACTGGGCACGTTGCCGACATTCAATAAAACTGGAAACGTTGACTTGTAATTTAAATGCTGGACCTGACCTTGCGCCGAATTCATGGCTGAATACTCATCTGCACCGCCGACATGATAAAAGATGGCTTCTTTCGTTTTTAAATTAATTAAGGCAAACCCAACGATGGAGTTGTCCGCTCCAATGGATGTGATGCCTGAAAAAACATAAATGTTGTTATCGAGTAAGACGTAGTTATAACCTTCCGTTGTTTGCAACATCTCTTTTTGACTAAATAAGGTGTTGAAAAAACCGTTGACATAATAGCCCCAATTATAAATTTGTGCCCAGGCAATTTCCGTGGGTTGCACCCGATCGACCCAATCTGGAACCTCTGCCAGATCATAATAGATACTTTCACCGGTACTGGGATCTAAAATGATTACACCTTTAGCGCTGAAACCACCAAACCAACCGATTTCTGGCTCCACAACTGAGAAGACCCAAAATGGCTTGAAATCTTCATCAACCTCAAGTTCAAAACAACCCAGGATGGCACTTCGGTGATTAAAACGTACTTTACGCAACAAATTATCATTAAAATATGCCTTGGGTGTGTAACGCATGCCTTGCGGATAATCGACCAGCTTAACGTCGTTGGGGTTGGTCACATTCACACTGACAAAGCTTGTGATGCCTGTCTTCCGATTATTGAACCACTTAATAAAGTCACGGTAATCAAGGGCTGCAATGCGATAAATCTCATCTTGTTGTGCCAACAGTGTGTAATCGTCGTCCACAAAATACTGAGAACCCAAACTCGCAACTTTACCGATTTGCTTTTCCCCTAATTGAATTGCCGTTGTTTTATCTAAGACAGGAACTTTATTTAAATCGACCGCTTCAAAATCATCTGAAAATGAATGAATTTCCGTAATGACAATTTGATCACGATAGCGCCTGGCATTTAGAAATTCAGAAGAAAGCAGACTTAAAACGGAAGCAATCGCAATGATTAAACCGCTTGCGACATAAGCAAGCATCGCTACCCGATTGAGTGACAGGGTAAAAAGTTGGTCCAAGGTCGCCCAGACTGCTAACGTAATCGCAATGAGCAACAAAAATCCAAACGAATGTAAATTGTAAGCCGGTAACGTCACATAATCAACAATCACATAAAATATTAACGTCATGAAAAGCGCAATCCAATGGCCAAATTGTTTCAATTTCTTGTATTTATGAGCTGGTGTAAACGGTTTAAACCTTGATTTTAACGGCTTATTTTTACGTTTGAACATGGTGATTCTCCTTTATGAGCACAGCAATCTTGTCAACGAGTTGTTTGATGGTTGGTTCATCCACATCTTTAACTGCACTTGCGAGTGGATGGCCACCGCCGTTGTATTGGGCAGCCAAACCATTGATGGCAACCTTTTTTGAACGCAAGCTACCATTGTAGGTGGATGTCTCTGCATCGATGTATTCAATGAAAATACCCCAGACTTCGACTTCCTCAATGTTTGCCAGTGCATAGACGTATTCCTTAGCTAAATTAGGATGCATATTATGTTTTTTTAATTCACGATCATTAATAACTGCAACTAAGATTTGCTTGTGGTAAAGTTTGGCTTTACGTTGGACAAAGTTAATGAATTTAAAATCATTTAAGTTCACACTGTACAAGCTTTGATGCAGTTCGTTGATATTGACACCACTTTCAAGCAAATAAGAAGCTTTGGCCAGTGTCCGCGCGCTTGTGTTTGCGATTGAAAACATGATGGTGTCGCTCAGGATTCCCGCCAACAAGTAGGTTGCTACCTTATGATCGAGCGGTTTTTTATGCATAAACTGTAAGATTTCGGTTATCATTTCAGCGGTTGAAGCATAACTTGCGTCCACCCATTGCACATCCCCGTAATCATCCAAATTCGGGTGATGATCAATTTTGATAATTTTTTGTGCTAAGTGATAGCGTTGATCGTCAATACGACCAGTGTTGGCACTATCTAAAACAATCGCCAATGAGTTTTTAATAACTTCATCATCCAAATCATCGCTGGGTGGATAATTAATTCCCTTAACAATACGATGAAAACCACACGCATAGACCTGCTTGTTGGGATAACGTTGTGTTAAATAATGTTTGAGACCATGCTGGCTCCCGAGCGCATCATGATCAGGGTTAATGTGACGAAAGATGGTGATTGTTTTAGCTTGATGAATTTCAGTAAGAATAATTTGTTGAATTTTATTCATTAATTAGTTTGAGTGTGTCTTGTGCAATCACAAGTTCTTCATTGGTTGGTACCAGCCATACCGCAACTTTTGAATTAGGTTTGGTCAACAACACTTCTTGACTTCGAATTTTGCGATTGAGTTCGATGTCTAATTCAATGTGTAAGGCTTTCGCAACTTTTGAAATCACATCATAGCGTACTCCATAATCGTTTTCACCAACGCCACCGGTAAAGACAATCGCATCAACACCACCCATTTGGACAAAATAGCTACCAATGGTTTGTGCGATGCGGTTGGCATAAATGTCACGTGCTAAACGCGCGCTCGCATCCCCTTTTTTAAGTGCATCTTCAATATCACGGGCATCACTTGAAATCGATGAAACCCCAAGCATTCCCGATTCTTTATTTAAAACTTCAATGACTTCTTGTGCGGTTTTACCCGTTTTTTCCATAATATAGGTTAAAATTGCAGGGTCAATATCGCCTGAACGCGTGCCCATCATGATACCAGCCAGCGGGGTAAATCCCATGGACGTGTTGACAGATTTTCCTTGACTCACGGCCGCAATCGAGGCTCCGTTGCCTAAATGGCAAGTAATGACATTAATCGTTTTAACGCTCACACCCATTAATTCCGCCACACGATTGGACACATAATAATGCGATGTGCCATGGAAACCATAGCGACGTACCTGATATTTTGTGTAGTATTCACGTGGAATCGGGTATAAATACACATCCGCATCCATGCTTTGATGGAAGGCTGTGTCAAAGACCGCAACATGCGTTGCATTGGGCAGTGCTTTTTTAAAAGCACGATAACCAACTAAATTTGCGGGATTATGAAGCGGCGCCAAATCGATCAGTGATTCGATGGTGCGCTCAACCTCTTCATCAATAACGACCGATTGTGAGTAAGCTTCCCCACCGTGCACCACCCGATGGCCAACCCCAGCAATTTCTGACAAGTCTTTTACAATTTCGCGATCCACAAGTTGTTGCAACAACATTTCAACCGCGACCCGGTGATCTTTAAATTCTTGGGTAATCGTGTCTTTGTAGTCACCATTTTTAATGGTGAACGTACCACCATTTGAACCAATGCGATCAAAAACACCACTGCATAAGACGTCTTGCGTTGGCATTTCAAACAATTGAAATTTAAGTGATGAACTCCCCGCATTAACTGAAATAATTTTAACCATAAATCCTCCTAAAGTTTCTCCATATCTTTAATAATATCCTGAATGGCATCAATGTCCTTTGCTTTTAATTGCATGATGTAGCCTTGCAGTTGTTGATACAAAGCCAAGGCTTGCACATGTGCCTCAATGCTCTCTAGCCTTTTTGTGGCGCGCATGATCATATCATAAATTGCGTTATGTGTCACATCAAGTTCTTGAGCAATTTCACGCAAGGACCAATCATGTTGATAATACAAGGTCATCACCTCTTTTTGCTTGGCGGTTAACAAACCTTCGTACCAATCCAATAAATCATTCATACGACGTGTTTTTGTTATCATAGAGCACCCCTTCAAACATACTGTATAAATAGGCTTCTTTATCAAAGATGACCAAGTCTTCAAGCTTTTCCCCCAAACCCACAAAAATGACACCGATGTCAGTTTCATGTTTAATGCTCAAAATAATACCACCTTTGGCAGAGCCATCAAGTTTCGTTAAAATAATGCCCCCCACATCGCAACTTTCTAAAAAGACGCGCGCTTGGTTCAGACCGTTTTGACCGGTGGTTGCATCCACAATCAGCCAAATCGCATGTGGTGCGCCCGTGATTTCACGATCAAGCACCCGAAACATCTTGTTGAGTTCTGCCATCAAGTTGGCTTTATTATGAAGCCGACCCGCAGTATCGCATAATAAAATATCTAAATCATGAGCCTTCGCGTAGCGAGCCGCATCGACAAGCACCGCACTTGGATCACTTTGATTATCGGGGCCAATAAAATCCACATCAATTTGTGCGGCCCATAATTTTAATTGGTCAATGGCGCCCGCGCGGAAGGTATCTGCAGCCACCACCCCAACCTTATGACCTTCTCTTTTATATTTCGCTGCTAACTTCGCAACCGTAGTCGTTTTACCAGAACCGTTGACGCCAACGATTAAAATCACTGTGGGACCGGTTGCACTCATCATGACATCCAATGGAAAATCGCCATAAAATTCAGAAATAACTTCCATGAATTGGGATTTTAAGGTGTCATCAACACGTTGATGGTTCACCTTAATCGCTTTTCTAAATGCTTCAACGATCGCATTGGCGGTGTTTAATGACACATCACTTTGCAACAAGGCAATCACGACATCCTCCAACCAGGCCTCATCCACAACGCGGCCTTCTTCAAAGAGTCCGCTAAAGACTTCATCAGTCTTCTTTTTAAATGCGTTTAAGCCCGTGAGATAAGCATCTTTGTCTTTCTTTTTGCTGAATGTGCGTCGCAATTGATCAAGAAATGCCATGTTCCACCTCACTTTGCTCATTACCGATTTTAATCGCATCGATGAGCTGCACACGAATCATTTCACTCACACCATCTTCCGGCATCGTCACTCCGTAGAGCACATCGCACTCGCTCATGGTTCCCGGGCGATGCGTGATGACGATGAACTGTGTTTCATGGGAATATGTTTTAAGATAATTCGCAAATTTCTCCACATTCGCCTGGTCAAGCGATGCTTCCACTTCATCAAAAACACAAAGTGGTACGTGCCGTACTTTTAAAATCGCGAATAAAATCGAAATCGCAATTAAGCTTTTTTCACCACCGGAAAATAAATTGATGCTTTGAATTGTTTTACCGGGTGGGAAAACTTCAATATCGACACCGGTGTGTAACAAATCATCCGGCATATCCAAAATCAACCGTGCTTTACCACCACCGAACAAGGCCCCAAAGACTTCCGGTAAAACCTCGTTGATGTCATCGATCATCTGTTTAAAACGATCAACCATGATGGTATCCATCTCTTCAATAATAGTGAGCAGTTTATCTTTGGCCTGCACCAAGTCATCAAGTTGCGTTAACAAAAACTCATAGCGTTCATTGACTTGTTCATATTCTGTTGGTGCATCCATGTTGATGTTTCCCATTTCATTGATGTCACTGCGTAGTTCAAGCACTTCCTGTTGTGCGTTTTCAATGTCATCAATTTTATCCAAGGTGCGTGCGTATTCAATGGTCATCGAATACTCACCATTAAGACGTTCAATGTAATGGGTATAATTGGTTTTCATGCGCGTTAATTCGATATCGACTTCACGTTCTTGTTGGTTCATGTCCGTGAATTCCTTACGCAATTGATGCACTTGCTTTTCTTTGCGTTCCAAATCAAACAAAAGTGTCACTTTACTTTCACGCTTCGTGTTTATTTCACTCGTGATTTGATCACGCTTAAAGTAAATGTCATTCAGGGCTTGCACCAGTGTCGCTTCAAAACTATCGCTTGGTTGTTGACCATCGAGATCAAGCATTTCAAATTCATTTTTTAAACGCTCATATTTGGAACGTTTTGCATCCACAACCGGTTCAAGTTGGGCCAGCGCAATCCGTTTTTGAAGTTGTATTTCATTCAACTGCTTTTTATCATGTGTTGATATGCTCAAGGCTTGTTGCATACTTGTTTGTTCTGCTTCTAAAGATTGAATCGTTTTTTCAAGTTGTTGCAACTCGGCTTTGGCACTAATCAATGAATAATGTTCACGGATTTTACCGCCACTCATGGTTCCCCCACGGTGAATAACATCCCCATCGAGGGTTACAATCTTGTAATTATAATTAAGCAAGGCTGCCAAATGGTTGCCTTGTTCCAACGCTTCAACAACAATCACATTGTTTAAAAAGGCATACGATAAAGGTGAATCAACGATGCTTTCATCCACAAATTCACTCGCGACACCAAGAAAGCCATTTGTATTTTCACAGATGACTTCAGCTTCACGGTTTAAATAACGGGATTTAAGGACCGATAATGGCACAAAAGTCGCACGGCCACTTTGATTCTGTTTTAAAAAGGCAATCGCTTGCCGGGCGGAACGTTCATCTTCCACCACAATGTGAGCGTTGGCAGCACCCAAGGCGGCATCAATCGCTAACTCATAGCCTGTATGCACGTGCAAGCATCCAGCGACACTATCAATGACACCCGCTAGGCTTGCTTTGGCCTGTAAGATCGCATGGACACCGGCCTGTGAAATAAAGGGTCGTTCAATGATGTTTTTTAGCACTTCTTTTCGAGATAGTGAACGAGAAAGTTGAGTGCTCAACACATCAAAGCGTGTTTGTAGGTCCAAACCTTCTTTGTTTAATTCGAATAGCTTTTGATTCACATCATCGATTTCAACCTTTAAGGTTTCCCGGCGTTGACGTCGGTCTTCATATTCAAGTTGTGCTTCTTGTAAAAGCGAAGACAACTGCTCCCCTTTCTCCTTGGAATTACCAACTTCAAGTTCATACTTACGGCGCTCATCAATTTCAATTTTACGCGTTTCTAAAATTTGAATTTCATTGACAACTTCCATCAATTCTTCTTGCAGTTGCGCGACTTCCTTGTCAAGGGTGTTAATTTGATCCTTGTAATGAGCAATCGACACCTCATTAACGTGCAGAGCCGTTTCCTTTAGAGAACTTTGAGTCTGCAAATCAAATAACTTTGATTCGAAGGCTTTGATATCTGCCAATAATTTATCGATTAAAAACACGAGTACCGCAATTTCAATGCTCTCAAGTCGTTTTTTCTTTTCGAGATACAACGACGCTTTTTTAGCGGCGCGCTTTAAAGGGTTCACCTGTTTTTCAAGCTCATAAACAATGTCACTGACGCGATCGATATTTTCCTGAGTTCGATATAATTTAGAAACGGATTCATTTTTGCGCTTCTTATATTTCGCAACACCGGCTGCTTCTTCAAAGATCAAACGACGTTCGCTTGGTTTAGCTTGGGCAAAATGGCTGACGTTGCCTTGTGAAATCATGCTTAATGAATCTTTACCAATCCCACTATCAGCAATCAAATCAACGATATCGCGCAGCCGTACGGGGTTATTATTGATGAAGTATTCACCGCCGCTCACGTTACGATGAATCTTACGCGTGATGGATACTTCTTCATAAGGGATGTTTAAAATTTTATTTTTATTATTAAAAACCAAAGTCACTTGCGCGAGATTAACCATCCTACGATTGCTGGAACCGTTAAAGATGACGTCACTCATGGACTCACTACGCAAGGATTTAACCGATTGTTCGCCTAATACCCAACGGATGGCTTCCGCAATGTTACTTTTACCACATCCATTTGGTCCGACAATGCCGGTCACGTCATGATTAAAATGGATAATTGTCTTATCCGCAAATGATTTAAAACCTGACATTTCAACTCTTTTTAAGAACATGCAAAACCTCCGTTCTACAAGATATCATTATAACCCATTTTCACATAAAAATAAACGACACGCCGTGCCGCTTACTTAATTTAAACACGCCTCCACACAAATTTAGTGGTCATCACGGGCTTGCTTCATAAAAACAGTTTGCGATGGCAGTGGCACCACAATCCCCGCTGCATCAAATCGTTTTTTAACTTGTTCACGTAAATCATTCATCATGGCCCAACCACTTGAATAATCAGCACTCCATAAAGTTGCTCGCAACAACATCCCATAGCCACTAAGATCCGATAAGATAACCTTTACAAGTGGTTCATTGTCAGCACGTGCTTGAGCACTTCGCGCATCGAGCAACGCTGGATGTTTTAAAATTTCTTCAAGCATGATAGCACGTGCCATATCAAGATCACTGTCAAAACTAATCAATATTTCAAAGTAATTGCGAGCACGTTGATCCACTAGGTCGCGATTTTCAATCGTGACTTGATTCATGGTGTTGTTTGGAATGATGACTGCTTGATTTTTAAAGGTCCGAATGATGGTGTGGCGTAGGTTTATGTCTTCAATGCGCCCGGCAACATCTTGTTCCGGTAAATACACCAAGTCCCCCACTGAATAGGGTCGGAAAAAAGAAATAAAGAATCCCGCAATAATGTTTGAGAATGCCTCCTGAGCTGCAAACCCAACAATCAAAACCGCAATCCCAGAACCTGCCAACAACGACACTGACAAATTCTTAATGGGAATGATTTGCGCACCGATGGTTACCACAACAAAAGCATACAGGATCGCTTTTAAAATGCGCCCTGCAAATCGAGCGCCCGTTTGATCCAAGACATGATTGGTTACTAAACGCTGCAACAAACGCTTAATAAGTGCTTTTAAAAGCACAATCAGCGCGATTAAAATAAGGATCGTTACCACGATACCTTCCAGGCCATGCAGCAAATAACGATTCGATTGTTCAATAATTAAATCCCACATAGCAGCCTCCTATTGTGTCATTGTATCAAGTGCATGCATGGCTTTCAAATCATTTAATAACAATCCGATTATGAAGCACTTTTCCTAAAATCATAATGTTTTCAGAATTAAGTTGCGACAATTCGAATTCCATCGCATCGTATTTACGGTTTTCTGGTTTTAAAATAAGCTTGTTGTCTTGAATAAAGACACGTTTCACCGTCGCCTCATCTTCTATCAAGACGATGGCAATATCACCATTATCAACCATGGCTTGCCGGCGCACAAACACTTCATCACCGGGATGAATACGAGCGTCAATCATGGAATCACCCTGCACACGCAAATAAAAATATTCTGCACCATCCGCCTCCATAAAGACCTCGTGCTCACCAAGAAACTCTTGCAAGGCTGTTAATGGTGGACCACCAACAACCGTTCCTAGAATTGGAATCATGCGCTTGGATGGTGTGCTATCAAAAAAGTCACTAATACGACAACGATACATGGCGGCCAATTGTTCTAAAATTTGCACCGGCGGTGCCGCATCATCACTTTCCCACTTTTGAATGGTTGTAAATGACTTGTAACCTAAGGCATCAGCGACTACTGCTTGGCTGAAACCTTGCGCTTTACGTAAGTTTTTTAAACGTTTTCCTAGGGTCATAGTTTCCTCCATTGTCATTATAAAACAAACTTGAATTTAATTCAAGTTATGCTTGCTACTTGAATATATTTCAAGTAAAATAAAAGCGGAGGCAGACTATGAAGCGCATTATTTTACATTGTGACATCAACCACTTCTATGCGGGAGTGGAAGAACTTTTTAATCCTGAATTACGTGATGTTCCGATGGCCGTTGGGGGCGATCAAGAAAAGCGACACGGCATCATCTTAGCAAAAAATCCGCTGGCCAAGCAACACGGTGTCATAACCGGCGAACCGCTTTTTCAAGCCAAAGCTAAATGCCCTGGCTTGGTCATCGTACCAGCCCGCTTTAGTCTATACTTGCGTTTTTCCCAATACATTTTTAAAATATACGCGCGTTACACTGATCAAATTGAACCCTTTGGTATCGATGAAGCGTGGCTTGATGTCAGTGCCAGCATGCGCCTTTATCATAATCCTATGCACCTCGCCCAACGCATCGCAGCTGATATTTACCGTGAATACGGCTTAACGGTATCAATCGGTATCAGTTTTAATAAGGTTTTCGCTAAATTAGGCTCAGATTACAAAAAGCCACGCGGCATCACCCTAATTGATCAAAGTCGTGTTGCAAGCATCGTGCATCCGCTTAAGGTCAATAAGCTTATTTACATCGGTGCCGCAACCACACGTAAATTAGCACGCTATGGTATTTTCACGATTGGTGATTTAGCAAAAAGCGACCCGCTATTCATCAAGCGTCACCTTGGTAAAGTAGGAACCATGCTGCATCACTTTGCCAATGGCGAAGATTATAGTCCGGTTGTACCTGCACATGTCAACACCATCATCAAATCCATTGGAAACAGCATCACAACAAAAGTTGATATGCGAAACTTCGATGACATTAAAATTGTAGCGATGGTGCTTGCTGAAAGTGTCGCAGCCCGTTTAAAGGAACATGGTTTCATGTGCCGCGGTGTGAGTGTCTCCTTTCGTAAAGAAACTTTGCACGGACAAACACGCCAACGCACACTGGCGGTTGCAACCAACATCAGTAAGGACATATGTGCCGCTGCCATGGAACTATTTAAAGAAAACATTACTTTTGATTACGCCATTCGCAGCATTGGTATCAAAGCGGAACGTTTAATTCCAAAGGAACATCCCATCCAGACTTCCCTTTTTGTACCTTTTGCTGAACAAGTCAAAGAACACCAGGTCGATTGCATCATTCAAGAAGTACGCAAACGTTTTGGTTTTCATAGCATCCAGAGAGCAGCCTTGAAAACCAAGCCACTATTAAGTGATTTTAATCCCAAAAGCGACCATGTTATTTTTCCCATCAATTTCCTTAAACCACAATGAGCAGACCACATAAAATCTATGTTTCAGTCGTCGCTCATTACGACATCGATGGCAACATCACCCCCTTAAAAATCATTTGGAAAAATAACATCATGTATTCAATCGACAAAATCACACAAAAGATTCCGGCCGCTTCTCTGAAATCTGGAGGCTATGGGATGCGCTACACATGCACAATTCATGGGCATGTGCGATACTTATATTTAGAAGAATCACGTTGGTTCATTGAGAAAATGGAGGGTTAGTTTATGTGCGGACGTTATTTCATTGATATGGAGCATTGGGAAATTCAAATGTGGCTGCATGAGCGCTTTAAATCCATGCATGGCGGTGATGTGCTACCGACGCAAATGGCTCCCTTATTAACCTTAAAGGATGATATTGAGCCTGTATTAACACCATGGGGCTTTAAACGCAACCATCAATCACAACGTGTCATCAATGCTCGTTCTGAAACAGTAATGCAGCTTTCACTCTTTAAATCCGACTATGCTCAAAACAAAGCCATTGTCCTGGCAAGCGGTTTCTATGAGTGGGACGCTGCCAAAATAAAACAAAGAATCATCCCTGAAGATGATTCCATCTTTTACATGGCGGCCTTGATTCAAGGCAACAACGAAGGCTTTGCGATTTTAACACAACCCGCCCAATATCCCGTGGCCACAATCCATGATCGACAACCGGTCATGATTCCTAAAAAGCACATCATCAATTACCTCAACGGTGAACTTCCAGAAG
>JAAZGU010000135.1 GCA_012511085.1 Erysipelothrix sp.
GATGCTCCCACTTTTTAAACGCAATGAGAAATTTTGGATGCCTTGATTTTCACCGTATAGCTTTGTTAAGTTTTGAATTTCTAACATAAAAAAAACACCTCAACGTATAATGTGAGATGTTTTTATGCTTTCCTATATCTTTCTTTCACTTCATGATTCAGTAATGTGTTCATGTCCACGTGACAATAACCATGCGGATTGTTTTCTAAGTACAACTGATGATAATCTTCAGCCTTTTGAAAGTTGTGAACCAACTCGACTTCCACCACAAGTGGTTTTTGATAGGCTTTTTGTTTTTCTTTAAGAAATTGCTTCACGATCTCAACTTCAGCTTGGCTTGATGGGTAAATCCCAACACGGTATTGGTTACCAACATCGTTGCCTTGTTTGTTTAAACTTGTAGGGTCTATGATTCGAAATAAGAATTCACATACCTGAATCAAACTCAATTGCGCTTCATCGTATTTGATCCAAACGACTTCGGCGTGATTGGTTCTTTGGGTGCATACTTCTTGATACGTGACGTTTTGTTGATGGCCTTGTGCATAACCAACGGCGGTATCCACAACCCCAATAATGCGACGAAAATATTCCTCAACGCCCCAGAAGCAACCTCCTGCGACAATAATCTCTTTCACAGGCTCCTCTTTTCTATAATGTAGTTGATCACTTGATAACCACACGCAAGTCCCGCTGCCATCGGCACAAAACTGCTGCTAGCCGGTGGTTGTGCCTCTTTTAAAATCTTGCTTTCATTTAGTCTTTGATTTTGTTTAATCGGCACCTCAAGGGAACTCACTACCATTATCGTATCATCAATGCCCCGCTTGCGGCATTCATAACGCATCACCTTCGCCAACGGATCCGTGTTTGTTTTCTTTAAAGGCACTACCTGAATCTTAGTTGGATCCATGCGATTGCCCATGCCCATGCAACTTACAATATCAATGCCTCGCGCTTGCGCATATTGAATGCAAAGCAATTTGCTGGTAACCGTGTCAATCGCATCCACAATCACATCCACTTCATAGGCATCCAACACATGCAGGTTATCTTGATTGATAAACATATCGAGCGTTGTGACTTGGCAGCTTGGTTGAATGTCAAGCACGCGCTGTTTCATCACATCTATCTTTTTTTGATTCACGGTTTTATGCAAAGCGTGCACTTGACGATTGATGTTGGTGACACTCACGACATCATGATCAACTAAAATTAAATTCCCAACCCCCATGCGTGCCAGTGATTCAATGCACATCGCACCCACACCGCCACAACCAATCACCATAACACTGCTTTTTCGAAGTGCATCGAACTGGTGGGGTTCAATCAATAATTTTATTCTTGAAAATTCACTATCCATGACTTTATCCTTTGTTTTGCGGCTTCTAAAGCTTCTGAATCATTAAAATCCAGCCAAATTCCATCAAATTGAAGTTTAAACCACGTGCGTTGTCTTTTAGAAAACTGCCGTGTTTTAGTTTTTATTGTTTCAATCGTAGTTTCTAACGTTGCTGTTTCATTAAAATAAGCTTGCCACTCTTTCACACCAATGGCTGCCATTGATGATTGTGACCACGATGCCATTTGACTTGCACCTTTAACTTCAGTTTGTAAGCCCTGTGCAAGCATCGCATTCACACGCTTTTCAATCCGCTCATGCAATAATTTACGATCACCATCCAACACAAAAATCAAGGCATCGTAACGCAAGGCTTGTTTTTGTTTCGCATTCATTTCACTTTTTGTTAGCTTGTGTTGCTTGGCAATCGTTAAGGCGCGTATCACACGCTTACGATTGTTGGGATGGATGATGGCAGCCTGTTTGGGATCAACTTCCATCAGTAGCGCATGCAACTGCGCATTTGTATATATGTCCCACATGCCTTCTGCTGCTTCACTTTCCTTTTCAAACTCATAATCATATAAAATAGCTTTTAAATACAGACCACTACCACCGACTAAAATCGGAAGTTTGTTGCGTTGTTGGATTTCATCAATTTTTTGACGCGCATAATCCACAAACTCCTTCACTGTCCAAGGTGATGAAATATCCGCCACATCAATGCCGTGATGGACAACCCCTTGTTGCTGGGCAGGTAACAATTTTGCGGAAGCGATGCTTAATTGCCGGTAGATACCGACTGAATCAAC
>JAAZGU010000136.1 GCA_012511085.1 Erysipelothrix sp.
ACGGTCAAGGTTCCCTGGGTTACCAGCGACAAGCGCGCGACATCCGACATGGTTTTGGATTCACTTTTTTCGATGTTTTCAAGGGTGTGCACCTCACTCATGGAAAGCTCCACCCCTTGTTCTTGCAAGTTTTTCTGTTCTAAGATGAGAATATGGTTAAACATATCAACAAGCAATTCATTCAAGACTTCACGTGCATCAGCCATGACTTACTTCGCTAACGCCTGCTTTGCTTTTTCGACGATTCCCGTGAATCCACTTGGATCCGAAATCGCAATTTCAGATAACATCTTACGGTTGACTTGAATGTTTGCTAATCGTAAACCATGCATTAACTGTGAATAGCTAATATCGTTTAAGCGCGCGGCGGCGTTAATACGTGTAATCCAAAGCTTACGCATTTCACGTTTTAATTGCTTTCGATCACGGTATGCGTAACGCAAGGAACGCATCACTTGCTCGTTTGCTGTCCGATATAATCTATGTTTTGAACCAAAATAACCTTTGGCTAGCTTTAATGTTTTCTTGCGGCGTCTGCGACTTGCCACACTGTATTTAACTCTTGGCATCCTTATTTCCCTCTCTAATCATTTAATAAAAATTTAATACGTTTGTAGTCACCTTTGGAAACTAAGGTGCTTTTTCTTAATTTACGTTTTTGTTTTTGCGTTTTATTTCCTGCAAAGTGGGAAACATAAGCATGTTGTCTTTTAAGCTTTCCACTACCTGTTCTCTTAACGCGTTTTGCCAACGCCTTTTTGGTTTTCATTTTTGGCATATTGTTTCTCCTTTACTATTTCTTTTTAGGCGCCAATATCACGTGCATCATGTTGCCTTCCAGTGATGGTGCCTTCTCGACATTAGCAAGATCAGCGGTTTCTTCAATAAAATTGTTCATCACTTTCTTACCAACTTCCAAACGTGTTATCAAACGCCCTCTAAAACGCATATCTACTTTTACTTTCATGCCATCTTCCAACCAATTGCGCGCATGTTTTAATTTTGTATCAAAATCATGTTGTCCAATCACTGGTGATAGCCTCAGTGGTTTCAATTCCGTAACGGCCTGATTTTTTTTCGCTTCTTTTGCCCTTTTTTGTTGTTCAAAGCGATACTTCCCATAATCTAGAATTTTACAAACGGGTGGTTTGGCATTGGGAGCCACACACATTAAATCCAATTCCATTTCATAGGCCTTCTCCAAGGCTTCACGGCGCATTAAAATCCCCAATTGTTCACCTTCTGGGCCAATGACTAACACTTCTCTAAATCGAATTCTTTCATTTACTAAGTCTTCATTTCTTCGTTTTATAATCCCTTCACCTCCTGTATTTTACATATAAAAAGGGTACTCGTAGAGCACCCGACAAACATTTCACCCTCAAAATTGGTAACATGTTGCGTCTACCTATTCTTTCTCAGAATCAGGTGAGAAGAGTGCTTCTACTTTCAACAATTTAACTGCTCATGTATAATAACATACATTGTTTTGATAGTCAAATTGATAAGTAGCCCTAATTTGTGTTTTTTTCCTTGGAAAAGATGGTCTTATGGTATAATCAAATAGATAAGTTGAGGTGTGTTATGAAATTAGATCAAAGTTATTTTTTTACGCTTAGAGAAAACGCAAAAGATGAAGAAGCAAGCAGCGGTAATCTGCTGGTAAAAGCGGGGTTTATTAAAAAGAGCTCCTCAGGTGTTTACATGTATTTACCGCTTGGTTTTAAAGTGTTAATGAAAATTGAAGCGCTTGTGCGCCACCACATGAACGCCATTGATTCTTTAGAAGTGTTGATGCCTTCTTTAATCCCAGAAGAAGTTTACATTGCTTCCAAACGGCGCGATGCCTTTGGCAGCAGCATGTTTGCCTTTAAAGATCGCAATCAGCGGGATTTTGTTTTAGGTCCAACCCATGAGGAGTTGTTTGCGCAAGCTGCCAACTCTTACATTCATTCCTACAAGGACCTCCCCTTTTCACTGTATCAATTTCAAAACAAGTTTCGGGATGAGCCACGCCCGCGCTTTGGTTTAATTCGAGTGCGCGAATTCATCATGAAAGATGCCTACACCTTTGATAAAGATCTGACAGGCCTTGATGTGAGTTATCAAGCCATGTTTGAAGCCTATAAAAAGATTTTTGATGAGTTAGAAATTGATTATCGCATCGTCACCGCGGATACCGGTGTCATGGGTGGTCTTTTATCGGAAGAATTTCAAGCCATCACCGATATTGGTGAAGATAAAATCGTATACTGCAACGCTTGTGACTACGCCGCCAATTTGGAAGTGGCGGTGCAACACGTTGAAAAATCGCAACCATCGACGTTAAAAGGTCATTATCAGGAAGTTGAAACCGTGGATCAAAAAACCATTGAAGAAGTCAGTGCCTATTTAAAACGTGAGCCCTCTGATTTTATTAAGACCCTAGTCTATCAAGCTGATGACCAGCTGGTGGCCGTTGCGACACTGGGCGATGATGAAGTCTCACTCACGAAGCTCGCGAAAATCGTGGGTGCCCATGACATCGAACTTGCTAATGCCTATGCGGTGTTGGATGCAACCGGTACTGAGATTGGCTATTTGGGACCCATCGACTGCAAGCTGCCGCTCTATGTCGACCAGAAAGTGTTGCTTAAAGAA
>JAAZGU010000137.1 GCA_012511085.1 Erysipelothrix sp.
ATTTATTATATGAAGACAAAAGCTTGTATGGGCAAATTAAAACAAACATGAAACCGTTTCAAACACCGCATGTCATAGAAGATTTTATAGAGTTACTTGATATCGATGGAAAATAGACAAGACACAAATTCATTTAAAGCAATTAGCAAAGCAATCCGTCAAAAACGGAAACAAAAGCGCAAGACCAAGCAACGCCAAATGATTGTTGTGCTCGTTTTTGTGGTTGTGATTAATCTTTTGATGTATGGCTTGTATAAGCTTGATCAGTCCTCACTTTTTCGAATATCTAAAATAATTGTCAATCACAATGAACTTTATGAAGATGATGTCATCCTTGATACTTTAAATCTGCATGCAGGAAAACGCACCTGGTTGGTGCATCCCATTTTATACAAAAATAAAACTCATGATTTAGCTGGGATTGAAAGCTTGACGTTGCGCAAAAAGGGAAGGCTTTTATTTGTGGATGTGGAAGAATTCAAAGTCTTAGGTTTCAAAGCCAATCATTTTTTAATTGATGGCGGCAGTTTGATTCAGATTACGGATTTTAATCGACATCTACAAAAACATGTGCCTGAAATCATAGGCTTTGATGATGAAGAGTTATTGGAACGCTTAAGTGAAAGTTTGATGAAACTTAAACCTGAGATATTAATGCTCATTGCTTCCTTAAACCAATTCACAACCACCTATGATCAAGCGCAGGTTTGGATGTTATTAAATGATAAAAAGCAAGTATTTAGTGACTTTCGGGCAGTTGAACTTTTCAATAACTACCCGCTTTTTGTGGATCAAATCAGCCCTGAAAACGATTGCATTTATTTGGATTATACATCCTCCTCAGCACGCAGCAGTCCCTGTCAATAGCTTTACTTTGACTGTCAAAAAATATCTGATATAATGTTACAAGCAACAAATGGAGGTTGTTTATGGGAATTGAACGTGTAACAAACTTAGGAAAATTAACGATTTCCGAAGAAGCAATTGCGACCTTGGCCGGTGGTGTTGTCTCTGAATGCTACGGGGTGGTCGGCATGGCTTCACAAAAAGTTGTAAAAGATGGCATTGCCGAGTTATTAAAAAAAGATAATTACGCAAAAGGTGTTGTGGTGCGTAAAACTGATGATGGTTATGAATTAGATTTATACATTATTATTAGCTTTGGAGTTAAGATTTCAGAAGTGATTTTAGAAGTTCAAAAAAAGGTGAAATACATGTTGGAACGCACACTTGAACAAGATTTCGTGCAAATCAATGTGTATGTGCAGGGAATTAAGGTGATTGGTTAATGGCTAATTATACGACATTAGATGGCGCACAATTTAAAGTGATGATCGAAAGTGGTGCCAACCATTTGTCCAATCGTTACCAAGAAATTGATGCCCTTAATGTGTTTCCGGTGCCCGATGGAGACACAGGAACAAACATGAATTTAACCTTTGGTGCCGGTGTTAATGATGCACTTAAGGTTCATAGTGACAAAGTGTTTGAAATCGCCAAAGCCTTATCCAAAGGATTATTAATGGGAGCCCGTGGTAACTCGGGTGTTATTTTATCGCAGATTTTCCGTGGTTTTTA
>JAAZGU010000138.1 GCA_012511085.1 Erysipelothrix sp.
GCCATGCAGTTTTTGGATGAACTAATCAAACAAGCAAAGCAGGTGAAATAATGGGTAAGATTCGTCAATTAGATAGCCACCTCACCAACATGATTGCGGCGGGAGAAGTGGTGGAACGGCCCATGGGCATTGTGAAGGAACTTGTGGAAAATGCGATTGATGCCAAAGCCACGGCCATCGATGTGTTCATTCAAGATGGTGGGATTGGTGCAATTACCGTTAAAGATAATGGTGAGGGCATGGACCGTGAAGATGCGACACAAGCCTTTTTACGGCATTCAACATCAAAAATAGTAAAAGAAGAAGATTTATGGATGATCAGCAGCCTTGGTTTTCGCGGGGAAGCATTGCCATCAATTGCTTCGGTAAGCGAGTGTGTTTGCATCACCAACAACGGTGATGAATGCACCAAAGTGGTTATTCATTATGGAAAATTAGTGGAAGCGATTCCTTTTGAAGGTGACTTAGGTACCAGCATTCAAATCAAGGGTTTGTTTTTAAAGACCCCGGCGCGTTTAAAACATTTAAAATCAATTGCCTATGAACAAGCGCTGATTGTGGATGTGATGACCCGCTTCATGGTCGCGTATCCCAAGCTTGCCTTTAGTTTAACCGCAAATAATAAAGAATTGCTGGCAACACGGGGTAATGATGATCCTGTGGAAGTGCTTTATCGCATCTATGGTGAAGATGTAGCGAAGGCGGCGCTTCAATTTGAAGCCAAGGACCGTGATTTTCATCTTGATGTGCTGATGGTGAAACCACAGATCACACGGGCTACAAAAAGAGACATGTACGTGTATTTGAATCAACGCATGGTGCGTTCAACACGGATTCAACGGGCTATAGTCGATGGTTTTCGTCACTTTATCCCTGTGGATCGTTATCCAATTGTGTTTTTAAAGGTCTCGGTGGATTTGAAACTTGTGGATGTGAATGTGCATCCATCAAAGTGGGAAGTGCGACTTTCAAAAGAAAAACAACTCTTGCATTTGATTGAAACCAGCATCAATGAGCAACTGCGACATGACCCCCAAGTCAAATTAACACGTGCTTTCCAAAGCGAGAGTCACCCTGAGGATACGCATGAACCGCTTGTCTTTGACATTCCAAGTACAAGTTATGTTAGCCAAAATGAACTAAGTTACACCATTCAAGGTGAAACGGCGCGTAGCGCTCATGGTTTTCGGGTGTTGGCGCAACACCATCGTAAATACATCATCGCTGAAAATGAAGATGGTCTATATATCTTTGATCAACACGCGTCCATGGAACGGGTGCGTTATGAATACTTTAAGCGTAAGCGGCTTGATAAAGTGCACAATCAACAAGCACTCTTGTTGCCCTTGTTGATAAGTAATAAATTATCGACCTTACAACATGAGCAATTGATGGTGGCTTTTTCAAAGTTTCAAGTTACGATTGAACCATTTGATGCCAATTCACTGGTGATTCGCTCGGTGCCACAATGGATGAGTGATACCGACCATCAAAAAGTAATTGATGATATGTTGGAGTATTTTGAAGGCGACATTCGAAAAAATGAAGAAGACATTCAAAAGCACATGCTGGCAACCTTGGCTTGTCATAGTTCCATTCGTTTCAACGATTATTTATCGGTGGCCCAAATGCAACAACTCTTGGATGATTTGATGCAGTGCGAGCAACCATATCATTGCCCGCATGGACGCCCAACCTTTATTAAAA
>JAAZGU010000139.1 GCA_012511085.1 Erysipelothrix sp.
CAGGGTATTGGGCAATCACAAAAGCGCCAATGGTCGCGATTGTCATCAAAAAGTTCTCATCGAACCATTGTAAATTAAGGGTGTTTTTAATGGCCTTGATGATGATGTCATAACCGATTAGACCATAGGCTATAACATACAAGAGCACATGATTAAAAATTAATGCTCCCACAAAGACAAGCGCCCCGATTATAAGCATGATGTTGTTTAAGGCCAACTGGCTGGCACGCTCTGTTTTTTCTTTGCTCAAAGTGACATCCGGTTCAATCATTGAAATCAGCTTTTGTGCTTGACTTTCAATACCTTTAACATCGCTGTTTTCATCAATCTCGAGTGTGAGAGTGTTGGACACCACATCCACAAAAGATAATGAAACACCCTTGATTTCAATAAGTTTGTCTTGTATCTTTAACGCGCAATTTGCGCAGTTTAAACCATCTAAATAATATTTTGCTCGCATAACTTCACTCCATGATATGTGTGTACGATTGATTGATAATTGAATGCACGTGATCATCTGCCAAATAATAGAATACCGATTTCCCACGCTTTTCATAACGCACCAGCGCCGCTTGTCGCAAGATTTTAAGCTGATGGGAAATTGCTGATTGACTCATGCCCAAAGTGCTTGCGATATCACAAACGCACATGCTTGATACAAACAAAGCATGTAAGATTCTTAAACGGGTCGGATCTTTCAGTGCCGCAAAAAACTCGGACAACTTCTCGATTGCTTCAGTAGCTGGCAATTGATCTTGGACATAAACAATCTCAGTTGTTTCCAGTTTCTCACACGTGCAGGTTGGTGTTAATGTCATGTCAACCTCCTATGAACATATGAACAACTCTTCATATGTATTGTAATCGAATCCTCCTTTTATGTCAATTAAAAAAGAAGCATACATCGCTTCTTTCTATGATTCAATTTCTATTTTCAAATCACCGTGTTTTATCTTGTTGGTTTTGATAAAGTAAGCCGTTACCACATGAATCAACACGATTGGTAAAATAATACACATCAACAAGATGATGATGACATTTTGGACCGTGTAACCCATGGTTGATAACATCATGATGGGTCCCACTAAACCGCTGGTTCCCATGCCTGCCCCTTCCGGATTGCTTTGTAGTTGAAACACGAGCGTACCTATTGGTCCTAATATAATCGAAACAATAATTGGCGGCACAATCAAATACATGTTCAATAAAATATTTTTAATTTGTAACATCGAAGTTCCCAGGCCAACCGCAATCGTGGTGCCAATTGAATTGGCTTTCCGCCCCATGTGCGCAAAACCAACCATGTGCACACAACATCCAACGGTAGCAGCGCCAGCCGCCAAACCACTTAACTGCAACATGATTGCTAATGCCGCACTCGATAAGGGTGAGGTCAAAAGGACACCCATGATGCTTGAAATAATGATGCTCATAAAAAACGGGTGCGTTAGCGTCGCTTCATTAATGATGACACCAAGCACATTCATAATCAGCCCCGCATACTTACCAAGTGTAATGCTGATCAAGTATCCAGCAAAGATGACTATAAAAGGAATCAGAATAATACGTAATGGATTTTTGTTGGAAATTACATCGCCAACTTCAATTGCCACAACACCAGAAATGTAGGCGCCGATGGGTCCACCCATTTGATAAGCAAACAAGCCGACCACCACACCCGCGGCAATCACTAACATGGATTTATCCATGCGATACGCCATTGCCACCACAATCGCCGGTCCCACCATGCTTTTTGCATAACCTGCCACCGTGACAAAAGCAGCCTGTACAGGCGCCAACGTGGCACTCAAGCCAATTAAAAAACCAAGGTTTTCAATAATAACCCCAACGATTAACGTTGAAAATAAGCCAATCGACATGGCGGATAAACTATTGACAAAATAGTCGTATCCCTTTTTAAATCTGTTCATAGTGTTCCTTCTTTACATTGCCATTATCATACCATGATTTATTACAGAGAGGATATTTTTCAGCTCTCCTGTTTTAAATTTTCCTAAATGCCTCTCATTTATCGATTCAGGGCTTGCTATTTCATTGTAATATTATAGAATAGAGTCACCCTTAAAACATCTTCGAGGTTAATTATGAAAATTATTTCCAATGAACTTTTATTGAAAGAAGCTGAAATTTTTAAGAAGTTTAAAGATCAACAGCAGGCACCCATCAGTTACATTAAGTCTGCGAGCTTTTTGCATTTTCATCAACGCACGCACAAAGCCATTGAACTCTTAAATATGGGGCTCCATGTTTTCCCCAATCACGAAGAACTCATACGTACGCTTTTCTCATTTCATGCAACCAGCTACGATGTCTTGGCGGCACTTGAATTTGCTGATCTACACCATAGTATTTTTGAAGACGATGAATTTGATAACATCACCAAAGCGCTTGATCTTGTGATTGTGAGTTTATCCTTAACACCTCCGGATTATTTAAACGATGATGAAATTAATGCCTGCACCGATTTGTTGCACGTTGATTTAAATGACCATGATTTGAAACTTGAAGAGACGCTCGATTGTTTACGTTATCAATTCCATTTACCACGTGTCGCGCTGGGCATTGCTTATGAACTTGCCCAACACAAAAACCCCATGGCACAACGCATCTTGGGAGAAGCTTATTTGTTTAATCATTTTGGCTTGGATGATGTTGAAAAAGGCTTGGCTTACTTAAAAGCCGCAAAAGCCCAAAATGACCTGCAAGCACAAACTCTGCTTGATTTGTTTTACTTAAGCCGCAATTAAGCATATGCGTTTCATCAACAGTGGTGATATGGTACACTTTTTTCGAGGTTGATGATATGTTTGAACAAGCACTAACACTATTAAAAACAAAAAAATACATGATGTGGGCCATCTTTTTCTTTTTGTTTTTTATTTTTATTTATTTTTTATTGGACTCCTTTAACATGCCTTATCGACAAATGCAATCCGAATATGGTCTGTATCTGGTCGGCATCAATGTTGGTTTAAACATTGTCATGGCCTTGTTAACGTCCTTTATGCTTTCATTGTCAACCATTAATGTTGCCCTGAAAGGTTCTGAAACCAAGGGATCAAACTTTGGCTTTCTATCCGTTTTGTTTGGCGTCTTAACTTACGGATGCACGACCTGCGTTATTACCTTTTTCGCAAGCATCGGGATTGCCTTCTCAGTCATTGCACTGCCACTTGC
>JAAZGU010000140.1 GCA_012511085.1 Erysipelothrix sp.
CCATGCACACCATTTTTGATGCCTATCAAAAAGGCGAGGATGGTCAATTTGGTTTGGGGCTTGCGATTGTGAAGAAAGTGGCGACCAGTTATGGTTACGATGTTTACTTTGAAAATGTGAAGGATGGCGTCATCTTCATCGTCGAAGCTCAGGGACTACCCATTAAATCAAAACACAAAACATCAAAATAAAAGCACTTCAGTGATAGTGCTTTTTTTACATGTGGGTAAAAAAAAGGATAGTTCGCTATCCTTATTTTTCTTGTTTTTTATCGTCTTCAAGCAGTGTTTTTGCACTTGCGAGCAAACCGGCTAAATCTTGCAGTTGCGATGGAATGATAATCTTGGTGGCTTGACCATCCGCAACTTTTTCAAAGGTATCGTAACCACGTAAGGTCAGATAAGCCTGGTCAGGACCAGCAGCTTTTAGTAAGCGTACCCCTTCCGCTTGGGCCTGATAGACACGCTCAATGGCTTGCGCTTCCCCCTCCGCTTCACGGATGAAGGCTTCTTTTTTCGCATCCGCACGCAGGATGGTGGCTTCTTTTTCACCTTCGGCAATCAAGATAGCAGAGCGTTTTTCCCCTTCCGCAAAGAGGATGGCAGAACGTCGTTCACGTTCAGCACGCATTTGTTTTTCCATGGCTTCTTGAATATCACGAGGCGGGTTAATGTTTTTGACTTCAACACGATTGACTTTAATGCCCCAAGCATCGGTTGCTTCATCGAGAATGGAACGCATTTTAGAGTTGATGATTTCACGGGAAGTGAGCGATTCATCAAGTTCCAGTTCCCCAATGATGTTACGCAAGGTCGTTGCAGTAAGGTTTTCAATAGCACTGATAGGGTTATGAACACCGTAAGTGTAAAGCATGGGGTCGGTTATTTGGAAATAAACAACCGTGTCAATCATCATGGTGACATTATCCTTGGTAATCACGGGTTGCGGTGGGAAGTCTTTTACATTTTCTTTCAGTGAGACCCGACTGACAGGACGATCCAAGATGGGGATGATAAAATGCAATCCTTGATCAAGGGTCCGGTCGTAAGCTCCGAGCCGTTCCACAACAACCGCAAAGGATTGTGGGATAATGCGAACCGTGTAGGTTAACACAATAATAAATAAAACAATAAGTAATACAATGAGCAATATAAAAATAAAATCTGGCATACTATTGAACTCCTTTCCTACTTGATTTCTTCAACAATAAGTTTTGCGCCTTCAATGGCGATGACACGCACCTGCGTGCCAGCTTCTAAGAAACGGTTGTCTCTTTCAACCACGCTCCATACAAGTCCATACATATTGATTTCGCCCCAATGTTTGGCGCTGATGGCTTTCGTTAAGGTTGCTTGCGCACCGATGATGCGATCGGCGTTGGTGGCGACTATGTTGCCACGAAAATAAGTGCTTGCAAGGGGGCGAATCGCAAGCAATGCAATCGTTGAGACGACTAAAAAGATGATAACTTGTAAGAAAAAGGGCGCATTTAGAAGTCGGGAAAGATAGGCAACCGCGCTTCCAATGGCAAACCATATTGAAACCAATGTCCCGGCTGTTGCGACTTCAACAATCAGTGCGACAACCAACACGATAATCCAAATCCACTGTTCCATTTCTTTCCTCCTATCCGACTAAAGGCTCGTTTAAATCAACAACCAATTGTTGGTTTTTCTTGTCATAAATCGCAAGAAACTTTTGACCAACAAGTTCCACATCAAGAAGGTTGCTGATTTCATCACATACCATCTTATTACTTATTCTACCATAACCCTTTCCAATTGACACACGTTGCAAGTGCTCAGCAGGCACAAGTTTTAGGTCAACATCTCGTTTTGAAATCGAGGTAATGGCTAACTTTTTGTTTTTGCGATCAATGCCAATGGTTACAAAACGATAATCATTGAAATGAATCGCGGCTGCTGTGTTTAAGGTTAAGTTGTTTGCATAGATTCTTACAACCTTAGTATAAGCATTGCCAGGGATTAACTCAAACAAAATTATCACCTCTTTATCTTAATAATATTACATATCTTATTTATTTGCAATATCTTATAAGATGCTGTGGTGCAAAATTATAAAAAACCTATATAATATACTCGATGGAGGTGCGGATGCTTAAAAAACAAGTTTCAAACCAAACCGTTTATTATCACGATTCCCAAAATGATAAGCAGGCGCTTGTGCTTTTGCATGGTTGGGGACAATCCGGTGAATTAATGATGCCAATCTATGATTATTTTAAGGATCAGTATCGGGTCATCAACGTCGATTTGCCTGGTTTTGGACATAGTGAAGCCTTGAACCAAACCTGGGGCATCTACGATTACGCAGCGTGGTTGCATGCTTTTTTAAGTGCATTGAGCATTGAAAATCCCATCATCGTGGCCCATTCATTTGGGGCACGCATTGCGATTGTTTACAGCAATCAGCATGCGGTGCAACAACTCGTGTTAACCGGGGCTGCTGGTATTAAAGATAAACAATCACTCCTTGTCAAAGGCAAGATTGCGACTTATAAGGTGTTAAAACAACTTGTGAAGCTTCCTGGATTGAATCGTTATGAAGACCAACTTAAGAAACATTTTGGTAGCAGCGATTACAAAGAAACAACAGGGTTTAAACGGTCTTCGTTTGTGAAGATTGTCAATGAGGACTTGAGTGGACTCTTAAAAAATATCAAGGCTTCGACGTTGCTGGTGTGGGGTGAACATGATCAAGCCACGCCACTTTGGATGGGTAAGTACATGGAAAAGACAATTCCTGATGCGGGGCTCGTCGTGTTTGAAGGTGATGATCATTATGCGTATTTTCATCAAAGCCAACGCTTTAATTTAATCATTGAAGTGTTTTTTAACGCATTAAAGGAGAACAATTAACATGGATTTTATCAAACTTGTTCCTTATGGTTATGCACTGATGGTGGCGGTGTTGGCGTTTGTTTTTATGAAGCGTGCCTTGCACATGTTTCAACAAAACCGCTACGAGATGGTACGTTTTATTCCATGGTTAAAGGAACAGTTTTTCAATCAACCCTTCAAAAATGCTTTGGTGCTGTTGCCGTTTTTAAGTTATGCTCTTATTTTTGTGATGCCCACCCCTGTGTGGCAATGGGTTATTTTATTTGGTGTGACGCTGGTGTTAATGGCTATCTTTTATGGCGTTGATTTCAAACGAACTTACGTGAAACCCTTGGATGTGACCCATCGCGTTTTACGACAAATATTTGTGTTCTATCTTTTGTTGGTTGGGGTTTTGTTTGTTGCGATCAAGCTTAATCACATGTTGGTTTGGATGGGCTTGTCCATGGTGTTGGTGCCTTTAATTTGGGTGCTGGTTATCATCATGGCCTTGATAACCTATCCCATCGAAGAGCTTGTGAAAAAAGGATACATCGTGTTGGCGAAACAAAGACTTAAAAAACAAAAGAATTTAATTAAGATTGGGATTACCGGCAGTTATGGTAAGACGACCACCAAACATATTGTTAACGATGTCTTGTCTGCTAATTATTACACCTTGATGACACCGGCCTCCTATAACACGCCGATGGGGATTACAATTACGATTCGTAATTATCTCAAACCCTTGCATCAAGTCTTTGTATGTGAGATGGGTGCGGATAAAGTCAATGAGATTCGGTTTTTATCCAACATGGTGC
>JAAZGU010000141.1 GCA_012511085.1 Erysipelothrix sp.
AGCATCTTGATCGTTTGGATTTGGAGAAAGAGCACTTTCACCAGTTGGTGAGTGAAGGGTATCAACAAGTCCGCGAACGCTTTAAAGATCGCTATTTTATCGTTGACGGCAATCGGCCTTTGGAAGCCATCGTCGACGATGCCATCACTATCATAAAATCAAAGGTAAAGTAACATGATTCTAGCGAAATTGCGTGAATTGCAGCCAGTTGTCATTCAAATCTTGGAAAACTCGCTCACTCACCAACAACTTTCGCATGCTTATTTGTTTTCAGGTTCATTGGGAACCCTAACAAAAGAAGCAGCTATTTTAATGGCGCAAACGATGGTGTGTGAAGACAAACAAGGGGTTTTTGCCTGTGAAGTATGCAATTCTTGTCGCCGTGTTAGTGAAAATCAATTCACGGATGTCATCGTGATCGATGGCTATAACCGTAACATAAGAAAAGAAGAAATCTTGGATTTACAATCGCGCTTTATGCAAACAAGCCTCGAGCAAGCTGGTCAAAAGGTGTATGTCATTCACCACATCGAAAACGCAACCATCGAGGCACTTAATAGTTTGTTGAAGTTTCTCGAAGAGCCGCAATCAAAAGACATGCTTGCGATTCTTACAAGTGAAAACCCGGATAAATTATTACCAACGATTTTATCGCGTGTCCAAATTGTGCCGTTTTTGGCACAAGCTGCGAATCATTTAGAGGTTATGTTGGAGAGTGAACTTGATGATGCACTCATGCGCAAACTTGTGGCTCATTTAACCAATGACGTTGCAAGCGCGCTTGCTTTGGCAACGGATGAACAATTTTTAATGGTCTTTGATGTGTTTCGTCAGTTCATCGAAAAGGCGCAAAACAGCGTTATTGAAGCCAATATTTACCTTCAAAGGGAAGGATTCAACTTAAAAAGTGCTCAAATTAAACAAAATGTTGAATATTTTTCACAAATTGCTTATATTTTCTTTAAAGAGAGTGCGTATCAAAAAATGTCCGATACGGAGTGGTGGGATGCTGCCTTGGCATTGCCACGTTTTCAAAAAGTTAGTTTACAAGCCATGACCTTGTTCAATGAAGCAAAGGATAAGGTCATGACCAACGCAAACATGAATTTATTGCTTGATCAAATGATGATCAATTTAAATACGATGATGGAGGAGTAACATGAGCGAAACAAACAATAAACACGATTTCAAATACGCATGCATCGTTCGCTTTGAAGGCATTAAAAAAGCCTATACCTTTGGAACCAACGATAGCGGGTATGCTATTGACGATAAAGTGGTGGTGGAAACAGCACGGGGTGTTGAACTGGGGGATGTCATTGCCCAGTTGATTCCGATGCGTGAAGTTAATCTCACAAGTGAGATTAAACCAGTGCTGCGCAAAGCAACACCACGCGATTTAGAGGCTTACCAAGAAAACCATGCACTTGCCCAAGATGCTTATCAAGTGTGTGAAAAAAGCATTGCGGAATCAGGGCTTGATATGCGTTTGATTGATGCGCAATACACTTTGGATCGATCCAAGGTCATCTTTTCTTACGTGGCTGATGAACGTGTTGATTTTCGGGAGCTCTTAAAAAAGTTAGCTGCCATTTTTAAATGTCGGATTGAATTGCGTCAGATTGGGCCGCGTGATAAAGCTAAATTTATTGGTGGCATTGGGACATGCGGGCAAGAAACATGCTGCACGCGTTTTTTAACGGACTTTGATGTCATCTCCATCAACATGGCAAAAAATCAAATGTTAGCACTCAACATTCCAAAATTATCAGGGCAATGCGGGAAACTCATGTGTTGTTTAAAGTTTGAAGATTGCATTTACCGTGAAGCGCGCAAGCACCTACCTAAAATG
>JAAZGU010000142.1 GCA_012511085.1 Erysipelothrix sp.
GATAACGCTATTTCGTTTTGATTAGCAATTAATCCCTATATTTTTTAAAATTTTCTAATTTGAATATGAGATACTTTTAATGTAAAATGAATTTGTTGATAGGAATCAATCAGTGGTGATTCTATTTTGATATATGGCAGTCCTACATATCAAAATTGAGTTAGTATGACTGTTGGATTTAGTTAATAGAAATCTAGAGTTATGGAGACGAAATAAAATGGATGTCATAGTAATGGCAGGAACTACAAAACCATCGGAGCTGACCCAAAGCGAAGGTGTGCAAAATAAAGCCTTTGTTCAAATCCACGGACAAACGATGCTAAGTTATGTGGTGGCCACTTTGCGGCAAGTGCCGGAAGTAAAAGAAATTGTTATCGTGGGACCCGCCCAAGAGATTAAAACCCTTTTTACACCCTCGGACACCTTGTATGTGGCGGATGAAGGTGAAAATATAGTGGAGAATATACAGCGTGGATTGGCAGCTTTGAGCTCACCAAAAAAATGTTTGCTTGTAGCAGCCGATTCAGCTTTTTTGACAGCGAAAGCTGTGGAAAATTTTATGGTGTCCTGCCAGCCTTATACGGCGGCTGTTTACTACCCCATTATCTCTCGAACAACTACTGAACAGCGATTTCCTGGTGTGAAACGAAATTATGTGAAATTAGTGGATGGTGAATTTACTGGTGGGAATGTGATAATGATTGATTCTGTGCGCATGAAGCAAGTTCTGCCACAAATTGAGCGCATTTATGCAGCACGAAAAAGCCCTTGGCGTTTGGTTGGTATTTTGGGAGTTGACCTTATTATGAAATTTCTTAGAAAACGGCTGACCATTGCTGAAATAGAACAGCGCTTTGAAGCTTTATTTTCGATACCTGGACAAGCCGTAATTGTGGCGGATGCTGAATTGGGTACCGATGTAGACAAACCTGAGGATTTAGAACTCGCTCGAGATCAGCTCGCACCATTCTAAAAGTGTATCGCTTAGGTGATGGCCTTTCTCTAACAAGTTATGTAATAAAAATCCGATGAAGAAAATCGATCCTAGCGTAATGGTAATTGAAACGTAAAAAACAATCTTGTTTTTTTTATCAAGTAATGAAGATTATGGAACAGTACGATACAATGCTTGTCCTATCTTATGAGAAATACAATCACCTGGCAATAACGCTACTGGACAGTAAAGTCCTTACAAAGGAAATAGGCAGTTCACCGATTGCCAAGATATTTATTAGAGTAAGAAAAAAAATATATGCTTTTGTCAGGAATAAAGACAGGGGGAAAACAATGAAACGAATAGTCAGTATCAGTCTAGGTTCTTCGGTCCGTGACCATGTAGTGGAATTTGATTTACTTGACATGCCCTGCCGTGTGGAACGTATTGGTACAAACGGTAATATACAAAAAATGATCGATTTGATTACTGAACTGGATGGACAAGTCGATGCTTTTGGACTTGGCGGTATAAACCTTAACTTCCACGTAGGAACAAAGCGTTTTACTATGCACCAAGCAAAGCAAATTGTCACAGCAGCGAAAAAAACCCCCATCGTTGATGGTTCCGGATTGAAAGGTAAATTAGAAGGTAAGGTTGTCCAATATTTACAACGAGAAACTGATCTATTAGCAGGAGCCCCGACTGTTTTAATGATGTCCGGAGTAGACCGCTTTGGTATGTCCCAGGCCCTTGAAGCTGCCAATTGCAACATAACATTTGGTGATCTAGCTTTCACCATTGGTCTGCCTATTCCTATTCATTCCTTACGTTCTTTGAACAGACTAGCCTATATCTTGCTACCTCTACTATGTAGATTACCCTTTTCTCTGATTTATCCCACAGGCAAAAAACAGGAAGAAAATAAACCTAAGGTTTCTTATTTATTTGATGAAGCAACAATTATCGCCGGAGATTACCATTTTATCAGTCGTTATATGCCTGGAAAAATGCTAGGAAAGGTCATTTTAACGAACACTACAACTGCCAAAGATGTGGAATTGTTACGACAACGCGGTGTGAAAACACTGATTACCACAACGCCTTCGTTAAATGGTCGTTCTTTTGGTGTTAATGTAATGGAAGCTTTGCTCGTTGCCTTATCTGGACAAGGACGAGAATTAACAGAAGCTGAATATGATGAATTGTTAGTGAAAACGAATTTTATTCCACAAATTTTAGAATTAAACGAAGTCGATTAATTAGGCATCATATGAATCAATTTATTAATATTAAGTGCTTTATAATATAAGACATGTTAGCATGAAATTCATGTCTTTTTTAATGAGATACAAAAAAAGTGTTCACAGACATTTTTTATAGTGTCTGCAAACACTTTGCCAGTTCAGTTTGATAAGGAACATGGTTTTTTTGCTTAAAATCTAAAGCTGTGTTAGGAAAGTAGTTTTAGATTTACATTATTGTATTAGTGTTTAAGTGTGTGGTACTTACGGTAGCTTATCAACCAAGGATTGCGCAAAAGCTTCTAAGTTATCATAATCTTCACCTTCAGCATTGAATTCAATCTTGACACTTTCAGCTCCAATGGTTGCATTAGCATTTTCAAATTGCTCAACAAAGTCATCGACGGATTTACAATACATCTCATCATAAGATAGGTCACCTGATCCGACAACACCAGCAATTTTTCCGGACAAATCAAGCCCTTCTAAGTCTTCATAAAAGGGGACAATTTCATCGGGTAAGTCACCATAACCATAGGTATAAGTAGCGACAATACAAATGTCATAGTTGTAAAATTCCGCAGCATTAGCTTCTGAGCATTCGCTCACATCGACTTCAACATCTAAATCGCGCAAGTTATCCGCTAAAATTTCAGCAATTTCTTGCGTGTTTCCTGTAAGACTTGCGTACACTATTTTTGCAGTTGCCATTTGTTTCTTCCTCTCTATATTCAATACATGCCTATTCTAACGGTTAATGCATGGATAAGCAAAATAAATGCTTAAATATTTTGAAACGACGATCAGTTTATTATGTTCATGCGAGGATGTGGTATAATCTCTTGCGTGTGGATAACAAAAGGATGGTGTCAATGAAGAAGAAAATATTAATATTGCTGGGTATCTCGCTTGTCTTAACAGGTTTATCAGTTGTCACAAAGCATGTGGTCACAAAAATAAAATATGATGATGCTTCTATTTATCCAGGCATTCATTTAGAAAGCATCATGGAAAATTATGAAAACATTAAGAAAGCTGTCTTTTATCCAAGTTTCAAGGATGATGTTTTAAATGAAGTGATTGCAGAGTATGTGAATAACGAAATATCTTTGTTTGATGAGGAAACTTTGGATTTTAACGAAGATTTTGAATTGTATTTGTACATTAATTTTGAAATTGTTGATAATCACAATGAAATCTATTTCATAGTTTTTAATCAAACAAGTTACACCGGGGGCGCTAACCCATCCAACCAGGTGCGTGTGTTTACTGTTGACTTAAAGGAATCGCAACTGCTGAGTCCTTTAGATTTTTTGAAAAAAGATTTTGATCAAGGTACATTATTACGGCTTTTAAATGAGGCTTTTAATCAATCTCAATACCGTGACTTTTTATTTGAAGATGTTTTAAAAGAATGGGTTTCAACTTTAGAAAACCAACAACCTAACCTTTATTTTGAAAATGAAGACATGGTGTTTTTGTTCAATGAGTATGAAGTAAGTGCACGTGCAGCTGGTCAACCTGTTATAAAACTACCAATTGCGAGTGTGAGTACCTTGTTGAGCGAACAGTGGCTAAACCACTTGAAACAACACAATACAAAACTTGAAGGCATCATACAAAAGCCTTTGGATTATCAAGAAAAGCGGATTGCGATCACCTTTGATGATGGACCACATCCCCGACTTACCTATGAGTTGCTTGATTTGTTGGATCAATACGAAGCAAAAGCAACCTTTTTTGTGCTTGGTAACCGTGTGAAGTTTTATCCCAACATCGTCCAAGAAATCGCAAAACGCAAACACGAACTTGGCAATCATAGTTACAGTCATCGCAGTTTTACATCCCTTAATTTTGAAGATATCTTACATGAGATTGGTACTACCAGCGATTTGATTAAAGAAGCTTCAGGTCAATATCCAACACTATTACGTCCACCGTATGGTTCTTACAATGATTTGGTGAAAGAAGCTACTCATTTACCGATTGTCTTGTGGAACATCGATTCTTTGGATTGGAAAATCAAAAGTCCTGATGTTATAGCTCAACATGTTCTTCAAGATGCAGGACCTAATAAAATTATTTTGATGCATGATATTCATAAGCAATCCATTGATGCTGTAAAAATAATTTTAGAAACATTGACCCAAGAGGGCTACAAGTTTGTGACAATATCGGACATTTTGTATTAAATTATAAGTTGAAAACTGTATTGTAATCATGCAACAGACGATTATGCTTGCATTGAAAAGAAAATAAATGAATAGACCTTGCAAATAAATGAAAACAATGATACACTTTTTTCATCAAGAAGGGGATGCATTATGAATGATTTAGTCAACACAGCTTTGCATCAAGTTAACTACTTTTATTTTATCTTTTGTTAAACGGTTAATATCCATTGTAGATATTAACCTGTTTTGCTTGGTAAAATCTACAGTGGTTGACATTATACAATATTGAACAATGAACCACGTGTAGATACGTGGTTTTTTTATTGAAAGAGGGAAAGAAAATGAAGAAGATGATTGTTCGATTATTATCGGTTCTATTAGTTGGGGTTTTAATCAGTGGTTGTAATGAGAAACAAGCGGATAAGATGACGATTGGTGTTTTACAACTTGCGAAACATGTGGCACTTGATTCCACTTTAGAGGGTCTGCAAGATCATCTAAAAGAAAAGGGGTTGCTTAATGAGCTTAATCTCGTTGTTAAGAATGCCAATGGCAGCAGTACGGATGCATTAACGATTGCACAACAATTTGTACAAGACGATGTTGATTTAATTTATGCGATTGCAACACAAGCAGTGCAAGCTGCATATAACGCAACATCTGAAAAAGCAATACCAATTGTATTTAACGCAGTAACAGACCCTGTTGAAGCTGGCGTTGTAGCCAGTTTAGACAACAGTGGTAACCACGTTACCGGTGTTAGTGATGCAGCACCACTTGATTTACAGTTGGCGCTCATCAAAGAAATGTTACCAAATGCAAAGCGGATTGGGCTGCTTTACAATCTTGGGGAGATTAATGGCAAGATTCAAGTTGACCAAGTCGAGTTGTTAGCACCTGAGTATGGTCTCGAAACAACCATTATTGGGGTATCGGCAGTTCATGAAATTGACAGTGCAGTCATGCAACTAACAAGCCAAGTTGATGCGATTTATAACATCACGGACAACATGATTGTTTCATCAACAGCGCTAATTACAAACAAGGCCAATGAACAAAAGATTCCAGTGTTTGCGGCCGAAGATGGACCACTTGATCAAGGATTGCTTGCGGTTGAAGGATTAAGTTATTACAAGCTTGGTTTGCAGGCTGGTGCCCTGGTGGAAGCGATTTTATTTGACGGTGTGCTACCGGCGAATCTACCCATCAAAACAGCACAAGAAACATCATTAAAAGTCAATTTAGATGTAGCGGAAAGTTTAAACATTACCATCCCGGATAGTGTGCTTAACCGTTTAGAATAGGACGCATCATGAATTTCATTGTTGATATTTTAATTACAGGTTTAGCATATAGTATTCTCGCGATGGGCATTTCCATTACTTTCAAGGTGCTTAATGTAGCTGATCTGACAGTGGATGGTAGTTTTCCCCTAGGCTCGGTTGTGGCAGCCGTTGCAATCATTAACGGCATGCCAGTCATCGTCGCTTTAGGTTTAGCCTTGATTGCGGGAACCCTTGCCGGTTTAGTCACGGGATGGTTGCATGTGAAATTAAACATTCAAACCTTATTGAGCGGGATTTTGACAATGTCTGGCTTATACACCATTAATTTGCTTATTGGTGATGACCGTGCAAACATTGCCCTCTTTAATGAAAAAATGTTGTTTAGTGTTCCTACGTGGTTTCCAAAAGCGTATACAAGTTACTATCCTTTGATTGTGCTTATCATTTTAGTTGGATTAATTCAATTGGCAATTGAATGGTTCTTAAAAACAAAACGTGGTTACATGCTTAAGGTTGCGGGGGATAATCCTCAGCTTGTCATTTCATTGGGTGAAGATTTAAATAAATATAAATATTTAGGTTTAGCCTTATCCAATGGCATCATTGCCCTAAGCGGTGCGATTGTGATGATGTTGTCCCGCTACTATGATTTATCCATGGGAAGTGGCATGTTGGTTGTGGGTTTGGCTTCGGTTGTCTTGGGAGATACGCTTCTGCATTTCACCAAAGCTAAAGTGACAACCATTGCGATTGTCGGAGCGCTCTTGTATCGCTTTAGCATTGCGATTGCCTTGTCACTCAACATGCATCCAAGTTTTCTTAAATTATTAACGGTCGTTATCTTCGTGGCTGCAATTGTGATACAAAAGCAATCATGGGGTAGCATTACAAAAAAGTTAGGAGGGCAATTCAATGCTAGCATTAACAAACATCCACAAGCGATTTCATCAAAACACTCCAAATGAGTTGCGTTTGTTCAACGATT
The DNA here is from genome assembly GCA_012511085.1 of Erysipelothrix sp. Taxonomy (GTDB): domain Bacteria; phylum Bacillota_I; class Bacilli_A; order Erysipelotrichales; family Erysipelotrichaceae; genus UBA6182. Next base: position 6,624 of record JAAZGU010000142.1, read on the forward strand.
TTAATTTTGAAGTCAATGAAAAAGAATTCGTGGTCATTGTTGGTAGTAATGGGAGCGGCAAATCGACGTTACTTAACTTAATTGATGGTAGTTTAGAGGTTGATAAAGGTGCGATTGCGTTTTTAAACGAGGACATCACAACCATGCCCGCTTATTTACGGACTAAAAATATATCACGTGTGTACCAAGACCCATTGGTTGGAACCTCGCCCTCTTTAACGATTCGTGAAAACATGAATCTTGCTTTAGGCAAAGGCAAACCTTACAACCTGAGTAAAGGTGTTTCAAAACTTAACGATGCTCATATTGTTGAATTGCTCTCACTTCTTGATTTGCATCTTGAAGATAAGTTGGATGTGAAAGTAAGTTTATTGTCCGGTGGTCAACGGCAAGCGCTAAGTTTGTTGATGGCAATTTGTTCAAAGCCCA
>JAAZGU010000143.1 GCA_012511085.1 Erysipelothrix sp.
ACATGCAGGGAATAAGGGTTGCAAAATGGCTTGCTTTTGCTTATTATAGATAGTGCAGCGCCGCCATAGTTTCAATGGTAAAACGGAGCAATGGTAATGCTCAGTTCCCAGTTCAATTCTGGGTGGCGGCACCATTAACAGCAAAACACATCGTTGATGTGTTTTTTTAACGCGTAATTAGAAGTGACTATGATACAATAAATACGTAAAAAGGAGTAGAAAATGGAAAAACTAACACTGGTCATCTTAGCGGCTGGCTTAGGTTCTCGCTACGGTGGCTTGAAACAAATTGAACCTGTGGGGACCAACAAGGAAAGCATCATTGATTTTTCAATCTATGATGCAATTGAAGCGGGGTTCAATAAGGTTGTTTTAATTATTCGTAAGGAACACGAGGCAGCGTTTGAACGTGTTTTAGGATCAAAGATTCGTCCGTTTGTGGAAGTCGTTTATGCTTATCAAGCACTGGAAGATATTCCATATGCGATTGATATTGACCCCCAGCGCAATAAGCCATGGGGGACAACGCATGCTGCCTACATAACGAAAGATGTTGTGGGAGAACCATTTGCGATTATCAATGCCGATGACTACTACGGGAAAGAAGCCTTTGTGGTCATGGCTGATTTTCTAAAAAACGAAGTGCGTGAAACGGATTATGCGATGGTCGGTTACCGTTTAAAAAACACAACAACCGATCATGGCAGTGTGACACGTGCGGTGTGTCAATCACAAAATGATTATTTAGAAAAAATTGTGGAAGTTCAAAAGATTATGAAAAAAGGTGACCACTTTGAATTTGAAAATGATCAAGGTCAGTGGGAACGCATTGATGGGGATGCGTTGGTATCCATGAACTTTTGGGGCTTTCATCCCAAAGTGTATCCGCTTCTAGCAGATGTGTTTAGTGAGTTTTTAAAAGATGATGTTGCAGCGGACCCCTTGATGGCGGAGCATGTGTTACCAACTGCGGTCGGAACTTTATTATCAGCAGCAAAAATTACGGTTAAAATTTTAAGCAGTTCTGACAAGTGGTATGGAATTACTTATAAAGAAGACCAACCACAAGTTATGGAGGCTTTAAAATCAATGAAAGATGCAGAGCGTTATCCCTTTGATTTGTGGCAAATTACAAAATAAATTATGTTAAGGTTTTGGGAAATAAATGAGCGTGCCAGTGACAAACAGGTAACAAGCAAACAGAGTATCGTGTCGCCCAAGGTTTTAATCATAGGTGCGATGGGAAGTTATTCAGTATGGTTGTTGGGGTTTTTATTTGATACAAGTTTGTTTTCACTTGTCACAAAGCAAGCGCAAACCAATCAGGTGTTTATCATTAGTGTTGTGAGTCATGTTTTAGGTTATGCCTATTTTGGTTATCGCGTGACACATCTTGAAAGTGCGAAGCGATACGTGAAGTTTGGTTTGGTTGGGATTATTGCGATTTTAGGCTTGATGGTACACATTCCAAGCGCATTTGCCTTAGGCTTGTTTACGATTGGAGCCTTTTTTGGTAGTGGCATCTTGGTAAGTTTTGCCTACTTAATTAAAGCGGCAATCCCAAAGGCGGAACGTGCGGTAGCCATGGGTGTGGTTTTAATCTTCACAAACCTTGGTTTGTTTGTGTTGGATGAATTGATGTTGCTTAACAGGGCCCGGGTTGCCACTGTGTTTGTGATGCTGATGCTAATCATCAGTTTGGTGTTGAGTTTGTTTTTGCAGCATTTATCAG
>JAAZGU010000144.1 GCA_012511085.1 Erysipelothrix sp.
ACTGTTTTAACTTGAAGAAACTTATACTTTGATTTCGCATAGTTTTCTAATGCATTAAATAAGAGGGTACCAACACCACTACGATGATAGTTTTTAAGCACACCCATGCAGTGAATCTCTGCAGTGTCTTCACTGGTTTCGATGAGTGTCACAAAGCCAATTGGATTCTTATCTTGATAAGCTGCCCAAAACGGGAGTTTTTTAGAATCTTCAATATATTTCTTTGTGTTTTCAGGTAGCCCAAACCACTCTGGTAAGTCATGTAAAACCAAGGTCGCATTTCTTCTTTAACTTCTGAATCATCAATCATTACAGTCTCAAACATAAAAACCTCCACATGATGTACTCTTAATAGTCAAAGTATATCGTAGGAAGGAGGTTTTAAATGTATAGATTAAATGGCTATTTATTATGAATTGAGATGAAAGATTTGTTTAAATGTGGTTTCAATAAAGTTTGAATCGTCAAGCTTCTCAGTGACAAATTTATTAAACGCATCAACATTGATATGGCTGTTGGTTATGATTTTAGGGTAGTTGGGATAATGTGTTTCAAAATTGTTGCGAGTTACTGAAAAGCTATTCCCACTGAATGAAAAAGTAATATATTCCGCATTTTTGATGAGTGAAAAAAAGGAGGCAGTGTTATACAGCAAGCTTTTCTCAATATAATGGTCGTGATTGATGTACCAATCAGTGACAGAGTAGTTAACCTTGACACCAAAATTATTGGAATCAATCTCGATTACAAAACCATATTCAGAAAGCGGGAGGTTGTTTAATAAATTAATGGTGTTGGTGTTATTGCCGATGTAATTGTGTTCGTATTTTAATAAGTTAGTGATGTTGCTGTTGTCATAATTAAAAGGCAGAACCGGAACATTTGAAAGTGAGTAAGTTTTCTTTTGATCAAAGATATTGTATTTGTTGTGGGTATTAGGATTAATAATAAAGTAATTATAAAATGGTGTTTGATAAAGAATGGCGTTGTGACTGTGGGTTTGTCGGGCAAGTTTGGGTGGAGTGATTTTATTTTTTGAATTGTAATAATCAATCGCAAACAAAAAGAGGAAAATGCTTGCTAGAAAAAGGATGATGCGTGTTGGTTTTTGATTTGTTTTTGAAAATGAAATAAAACCACTTAATAAAAAACCGATTCCAATGCCAATCATCCATGGGCTTGCTGAGGTCCAAATGAGAAAGCACCCAACCATCAGCAGGATGATAGACATGATTTTTGTTTTTTCTTTGATTTTCTTAATGGCATAATCAAGTGTCTGAATGAGCACATCCTCATGCTGGATGGCGTTGTTTGTGTCATATTCGCCTTTAAGCAGTTCTGAAACACTCACATCGAGGGTTTCACTGATGAGTGTGATTAAGGATAAATCAGGCATGTAGTTACCGTTTTCCCAGCGCGATACGGTGCGGTTAGTGACACCTAATATATCAGCGAGTTCACTCTGAGTCATGTTTTTGTTTTTTCGTAGTTCAGCGATGAACCTTCCAATTTTAATTTGATCCATAGCAACCTCCATTGCAGTTGCATCATAACACATTCATAAAAAATGAACACGACACAAATAGCGAATGATAATTTGGGGATAAAAAAACCGTCGATTGACGGTTTGATTTATTTAAATATCACACTTCAACTGTGCGTTACAGTTGGTACATGTGTTACAGCCACCAATTTCTTCCACGACACCTTCCAGACAAATTGGACAAATGTTGCCAATTTCATTACCGATGTCACGGTCTTGACGGTCACTGCGTAGGTCGGTCTTTTTATCTTCTTCGAGTTTCTCTTTAACAGGAACACCGAAGTCTTTGACCAAGTCCATTTGTGACCAACTCACATCATCATCGTTGGTGAGTGATAGAACTTGACTATCACGGGAGCCATCCACATAAACAGTACCACCTTTGGCTTTATTCTTGTAAAGGCGTTCGTAAATGCCTTGTACTTGGCGCACGGAGTAGCCTCGTGGGGCATTCACCGTTTTCGAGATGGATGAGTCGATCCAACGTTGAATCGCGCTCTGTGTGTCTGCGTGCTCCTCTGGGGATAAATCCATGGCACTCACAAAGAAGTCCGGTAGGTTATCTTTATCATACTCAGGATGTAGTACCAAGAAGTCATCCACAATCGCCGCGTTGACTTCAATGAATTTACCCAAACGACCTGAACGGTAGTAGGTAAAGGAGAAGTAAGGTTCCAAGCCGGTCGAGACACCAACCATGGTGCCGGTCGAACCGGTAGGAGCAATCGTCAATAAGTGTGAGTTACGAATCCCATGTTTAAGAACGCCTTCTTTGATTTCATCGGACATTCTGGACATGTAGCCGGTATGAATAAATGCGTTGCGATCCTTTAAGAATGGGAAGGAACCCTTCT
>JAAZGU010000014.1 GCA_012511085.1 Erysipelothrix sp.
AGGGTTTGGGATTGCGAGGTTTGAAGAATATTTAAAGCGCTACGATCAAGCCTATGAAGATCGAACGAAACTGCATGTGGAGCGCACCATTGCGTTTCCTTATCAGTATGGTTCGGATTTCTTTGTTTTAGGTTACACGTCCGTGGATGGATCTCATCAATTTGACGTGCTGCAAGGCAAAAATCTAACAGAGCTAAAAGGCAATGAAATTGCGATTACAGAAAGCTACGCACGTGGTCTGAAAAAACAAGAATCAGAAATCTTGGGGAGCATTATATCCGTTGATGTGGGGCAAGAAACCGTCGACTTTGAAGTCGCGAGTGTGATTGATTTTGTGAACTTTAACGATGGTTATGTTTCTGATAAAGGTTTGCAATCCATACCTTTTATTGATTTACCCTTTACCGCTGCGGCTTATGGCAACCTCGAGGCATTAACAAAGCTGGCACAAACACATTCCACGGCATCAAAAGAAGTCCTTCAAATAAGGTTTGAAAATTATTCAAAACTTGAAGAGAAGCAGTTAATTAAAAACATGCTAGACACCTACGGTGTTGATGTGAAACAAGAAAAAATCATTGCTGCTTATGAACTATCCGATAACCTATCCATTAATGAGCAATTGTTTAAGCATATCAGTATGGTAACGCTCATCGGATTTTTGGTGGCGACAACCTACAGTTTCATGGTGTTTCTCAAGCGCCAACTGAAACAAAATGCACGTGACATTGGCTTGTTGACAATCCTTGGGCTTGAACATTCAAAAATTATGAATGCGCTGAGCCTCCGCATCGGCATTATTTATGCCAGTGCCTACGGGCTATTTGCGCTTGTTAACGTCATAATGAAACTGCAATTTAGAAACAATCGCATGCTTGCGCAAGTGTTTGACATCAACATGCCGATTCTAACAATAACCATCATTGCATCCTTAATTTATTTCTTAATTATTTTTGGTTTATACAGTTTACAAATCCAAAAAACAATCGATGCATCTTTGCATAGCGTCAAAACCAAACAACAATTCTTTATTAAACGCCCTCAAATTAATCAAAGACAAATGCCATTTATTGTTGCTTTCCGTTCCTTGTTTGCGCAATTAGAATTCACTTTATCATCAATTGTGATTGTCGGGATTCTTATCTTTCTAGTTGTGACAAATTTAGGAATCACATCGCAAACGAGTGAGATTTATAATGAAGAAACGCTGGGTTTAAATTTTGATTACGTGGTGACCGATGTGCCATTTTCTATCTTTGAACTAACGCAACCGTATGCAAGCGATCAAAGCATTGTCAACAAACAAATCGATATTTACTTTGCGGACATCAACTTCTCACAAACCTTCCGTGCCTACTACAAAGGTAATTTACTTGTTTTTTATAATGATATTATTCCTTTCACAAAAGTGGTCCATGGTGATTATCCTCCCGAGTGGAAAGACATTAAGGATGAGTATCCAACGCGCTACAACTTTATGCTCGTGTCAAAAAAACACATGGACATCCGTGATGCTTTCATCTACAGTTCTGAAAACATGGCAAAATATCGCAGTGTTGAAAGAGCCTATATGTTCTATACTTATCCAAACGCATTTTACATGGGCATGGCAAATGAAACAGCAGCACCCATTAATGGCACGGTCAACACCTTGATTGATAACGGGTGGATTTCTTATGATTTTGTGAAGCGCCAAGAACATGAACTAAATTTTCCACACATTTATATGTATTTAATCAATTTAAAAGAGGATGTGGATGTTGCGGCATTTGAAAGCCAATTGGATCGTGAAAACGTCCAATACATGAGCTTTGAAAGTGTGACGAAAATTTTAAACCAAGCCAACCAAATCAACCAACGTGAAACGTTTTATTTCATGAATTTTATGTTAGCGATGTTAATTATCGTATTAATTATCAATAGCGTAGCCTTTGTGATTATTCAAAAAGAAGAGGTTGAGACGACCAACAACACCTTGAAACGCCTTGGGGTTACCCTTGGTAACGTGCGTAAGATCATGATTAACCAATACATCATTGTGAT
>JAAZGU010000145.1 GCA_012511085.1 Erysipelothrix sp.
AAACAAGTGGCGCTCAATGTGGTACAATTCTTTCATGAAAAATGATAGGAAGATGATATGAAGCAGAGACCAATTGGATTAATCGATTCGGGTTTGGGCGGTTTTACAATTTTCTACGGTTTAAAAGCTGTGTACCCCAAGGCCCCGCTTATTATGTTAGCGGATCAAAAAAACAATCCCTACGGCCCCAAAACTGTTGCGGAGCTTGAAGCGATTACCATTAAAAACATAGAGTACTTTCAGAGCCTAGGCGTGGACCGGGTTTTATTTGCCTGCAACACGACCAGCTCTTTGGTGTTGGAGAAGATGCAAGCGCATTTTAAAGACATTGAGTTTAAAGGCGTCATTGATGGCACCGTTAAACAACTTAAACAAGCCGACCAGGTGGCGGTGATTGCTACCAAGGCCAACATTGAATCACACGCTTATAAAAATAAAATATTAAAGCAATTTCCAGAGGCGCAGGTGATTGAAATCATTGCCCATGACTTAGTTGATTACATTGAAGGACTCGCGAATGATGCAACCATTTATCGCTATGTTGATGAGCTTTTAAAAGCGAGTGGGGCTGCAGATCCCATCATTTTGGGTTGCACCCATTATCCTTTGGTGTTGGATTTGTTTAAAAAGAGTCGCGATGTGACCTACATTGATTCCACGCAAGCTATGGTGAGTGAACTGGGCGTCTGGTTAATTGATAATGAAGGGCCGGCTAGTATTCTAACAACCGGCGATGCGGCAATCCTAAAACACCAACTGCAGATTTTGTTTGATAAAGATGAAGATGTGAAAGCGGTCCTTGTATGAAGCAGCTTGTCGTGACCAGCGATGCGCATCGTCGCAAGCAATTGTTTCGACACATCGCAAAATCACACCCTGATGCTTTGGCCTATCTGGATTGTGGCGATACGGAATTGTCGGAACATGCGATTGTACCTTTTGTTTCTGTGCGTGGCAATACCGATTATTACGATTACCCCAGTCAGAGGGTTCTCACTTTTGGGGGTCTTGTGTTTTTAGTCATTCATTCCCATCAAATCATGCGTTTTAATCGCGATGCGGCCTTGGTCAACCAAGCCAAGCGCCATGGTGCCGACGTTGTTTTGTTTGGTCATTATCACACCTTTTATGACAAAGTTGTGGATGGTGTGCATTTGATTAGCCCGGGGGCGCTTTCGTTCAATCGCGATTTATCACCTTCATGTTATGCCTTGCTTAGCCTAAGGGACAAGCAAGTGTCCGTGCAACGCGTCAACTTAAAATAATGGCGTAAGCATCCGATGTATGATTGCATGATTGCTTGAACTTTGTTATTATTAAAAAGCACAAGCTGTCTACGTAGCTCAGTTGGATAGAGCATGCGCCTTCTAAGCGCACGGTCGGGGGTTCGAGTCCCTCCGTGGACGCCAAGATTCAAAGGACCCACGCAAGTGGGTTTTATTGTGCGCTGCGTCATTTTACGTTGAACAAAGCTGTATTATTTGATATATTAATAACGTTTATCAAAGGAGTGAACCATGCAAACCCTATGGACTAAAAACTACACAACCATTACCATTGGTACCATCATTTCTGCCATTGGTGGGGTTGGCATCAACTTTGCTTTGAGTGTTTTGATTTACAACAACACCCAATCCACGTTATTATCCGCCATCTTTGCGGCGGTTATCATGTTGCCCAACTTTTTATTACCACTGTTTGTCGGTCCAATCATCGATCGCTTTTCACGCAAAAACATTATTGTATTTTCTGATTTTTTGATGGGTTTTTTGTTTCTCTTTATTGCTTATGCGACCCGCGATGGTTACTTCAATTACAACGCTTATTTAATGCTTGGACTGGTGATTGCCAGCAACGCGGTTGTGTATCAAATTGCTTATGAATCCCTGTTTCCAGAATTGATTCCAGATAAAATGATGCAGAAGGGGTATGCGATCAGTTCCCTGATTTATCCCACGGTCAACACCGTGATGTTTCCGGTGGCGGCCCTGATTTTTAATGAATACGGACCAACCATGTTGTTTTTACTGGAAGGTGTGCTTTTGGTGATTGCAGCTTTATTTGAGACCCAGATTGACGTTGTTGAAAGTCATACCCATCAAATCTTAGTGCAAGCACCAAGTTTTAAGGAAATGCTTGTGGAAGGGGCAGCTTACTTAAAGCAGGAAAAAGGTTTGCTTGCGATTTTTGTCTTCTTTTTTGTGCTTATGATGTCCGGTGAGGGCATCAACGTGCTTATGTATCCGTTTTTTGAAAATCACGCGCACTTTACGATGACTCATTATGCCTGGGCGATTTCCTTTGTGACAATTGGGCGTTTAATTGGTGGCCTTTTGCATTATGTCTTGAAAGTACCCGTATCCAAACGTTATCGACTGGCAGCCTTTGTGTATTTTTCATTGAACGTGCTCAATGCAATCTTATTGTATTTACCTTACGTTTTCATCTTAACGGTGCAAGTCGTGATTGGCATCCTTTCCATTAATTCTTTTAATATCCGGATGTCATCCGTGCAAAGTTATGTGCCTGCCGCAAAACGCGGGCGCGTGAATGGTTTTTACCAAGTGCTCACCGCTAGTGGCATGATCATTGGTCGCTTGTTTGCGGGGTGGGTCGGTGAATACTTTAGTTACACAACCATCATTGCGGGCATGAGCATGGTGGGCTTGCTTGCGTTTTTCTTAATTATTGAAGGTAATAAAAAACATGTTGCTGCGATTTACAATCGCCAGGTATAGGTGAGATTATGGATGAAATTAAAAGTAAAATTGATGCCTTGATGGCCACCAAACAATATAAAGATGCTCAACCACTGATTGAAAGTGAGTTGGCGCAAGCTTATTTACCGCCCGGGTTTTTGGAGGCGTATTTAAGTTACATGCAGGAAATTAAAGCCGCTGATCATAAGGTGAAACCCCTTGATCCGCGAGTTTGTTTTGACCTGTTGTTACAAAAGGACAACCTCATGGTTGCCTTTAGTCAATTAAAGGATGTGGCGCTGATGCATTATGTCCCAGAAATTGAGCAGGTTCTCAATGAAAGTGACGATGATTTTGTCAAAGGTTTGCTGATTGAACTTTTGATTGAACAAAACATCAGGCATACCTTTACGATGGTGAAAGATGATCAAGACCTTGAGTTTATCCCCATGTACATTCAAGCGGTGCAAGACAACCCCAGTTTTCATAACATTCTAAAACGCTTTCGAACGCTTTTTGAAAACGACAATCCGAGTGTCTTGCATCTTGTCAATGAACTTTTAATCGGTGAGTGCGTGAGCATGTTGCCGTTCACTTTAAGTGAGGATGATGAAAATCCTTTAGCTTTTAGTATCGTGAAAGCGGTGTTAATTGCTTTAAATGATGAGGATTTGTGGTATGATATTCAAGCACAATATACAAGCGAAAGTAAAATATTGATGCCACTCCGTACTTTTAGCACTCTTTAATTGACTGTGCTAATAGGTGTGGTATAATACAATAGGTAAAAGGAGAAAATAATGAAATCGACTTGGCAATTAAATGAGAAATCAACAGGTGTTTTAAAAGTAACCCTAAATGAAGCATTTTGGAAAGAAACCCAAGAAAAAGCCTTGCATAAATTAGCAAAAAATGTACAAATTGATGGTTTTCGGAAGGGCAGTGCGCCGCTCGCCATGGTTAAGAAACAAATTGGTGAAGGTGCTATCTTTAATGAAGCGATTGATATGGTCGCCAATGAAGCCTATCAATTTGGCGTGAATGAACATGATTTGAAGCCGGTCGCGCAAGCATCTTTGGATGTGAGTGCCTTAACCGCGGATTCAATTACCTTGGACTTTACCATTCCCGTGGAGCCAACGGTAACCTTGTCGGATTATCAAAGCGTGCGTGTCAAAAAAGAAGCCGCAACAGTAACCGATGATGAACTTAACCAAGAGTTAGAAACAATCCAAAACCGCTATGCGGAATTGGTCATCAGTGATGAACCAGCTGCCTTAGGTGATACGGTTGTCATCGACTTTGAAGGGTTTAAAGATGAGATTCCATTTGAAGGCGGTAAAGGCGAGAACTTCCCGCTTGAATTAGGTTCAAATAGCTTCATAGAAGGCTTTGAAACGCAACTTGTTGGTGCGATCAAAGACCAAGATCTTGATGTCAATGTAACTTTTCCTGAAGATTATGGCGTGGCAACCCTGGCTGGGCAGCCTGCCTTATTCAAAGTAAAAGTCCATGAAGTTAAAAAACGTGTGTTACCTGAGATTGATGAAGAATTTATTAAAGATCTAGCGATTGAAAAAGTAACCAACGTGGAAGAACTTAAAGATTATGTGCTCAATGATTTAACCACGAAGAAAGAAAAAGCGGTTGAAGAGCAATTTGAAGAAGAATTATTAAACTTAGTTGTGGAACCAAGTGAGGTTGAAATTCCAGATGCGATGATTGAAGAAGAAACGTATCACATGTTTGAAGATTTCAAGCAACGCTTGGAACAACAAAACTACACTTTGGATTTATACATGCAGTTGTCAGGTCAAGATGAGCCTTATTTAAAAGAACAGATTGCCGTCGATGCCGAAAAGAAAATTAAACTGCGTTTGGTGTTAGAAGCCATTGCTGCAGAACAGAACTTTGAGGCAACAGATGAGCAATTGGACGCCGAATATGATTTAATATCTAAGAACTACGGCATTGACCTTGAGCAAGTCAAGCAAATTATTCATAAAGAAGTCGTACTGAAAGAATGGCGACTTAAATCAGCAATCGACTACTTAAAAGAAAACGCTCAACAATAAAAGAGAAGGAGGGTCGTAGATGGATCAAGAAAAAATTGAAATTAGTGTTCCAGTTATCGCAACCCGTGGTATTGTTGTTTTCCCAAATCAAGACATCATGATTGAAGTTGGCCGTGAGAAAAGTGTAAACGCGGTCGAAGAATCAAATGCCTATTTTAATGGTCATGTATGGCTTGTATCTCAAAAGGACATTATGGTGGATGATCCAAAAGAAGATGATCTCTATGCTTTTGGAACTTTGTGCCGTATTAAAAATATTAAACGAAAAGAAGGATTTATGCGTGTCACATTCACCGGTTTACAACGGGCGAAACTGTTACGCATGAGTGAAGATGAGCGCATGTTCTTTGCCACCGTGATGGCAAAAGAAAACGAATCGGGAGATGCCATGGAAGAAATGGCACTGATTCGTCGCATCGCCAAAGAATTAGAACACGTTGCCACCAGCAATGTGAATTTCCCGACGGAAATGATCAGTCAATTAACCAAAGGCGTCAGTGCCATGCAGTTGGCTGACCAATTTGCGCAGTTTTTCCCCTTGCCGCTTGATAAAAAGCAATTGTTGCTGGAAACCTTGAACGTGAATGAACGTTTGATGATTATCATCAGTGAACTGCAGACGGAAAAACAATTGTCCTCGATTGAGAGTGACATCAATGAACGCGTGAAAGAACGTATTGAAGATAACCAACGCGAGTATTACTTGCGTGAAAAGCTACGTGCAATTCGTGAAGAGCTTGGGGATGTGGCGGTTAAGGAAGAAGAAGGAGACGACATGCGACGCATGATCGAAGAAAACCCTTATCCTGAAAACGTCAAAGAAAAAGCCTTGGAAGAATTGACCCGTTATGAAATGTTACCGCAGGCATCCGGAGAGTCGGGTGTCATCCGTAACTATTTGGATTGGTTGTTGAAGACACCGTGGTGGCAAGAAACAACCGATAACGAAGATTTGACCGCTGTGCGGCAAGTCTTGGACGATGATCACTATGGTTTAGAAAAAGTGAAGGATCGTATCATGGAGTATTTGGCTGTTAAAAACATGACCAAAACCCTCAATGCACCGATATTATGTTTGGTGGGGCCACCGGGCGTCGGTAAGACATCCTTGGCACGATCAATCGCAAACGCCTTGGATCGACGTTTCATCAAGGCCTCCTTAGGGGGCGTGCGTGATGAAGCCGAGATTCGTGGACACCGGCGGACCTATTTAGGCTCAATGCCTGGTCGTATCATTCAAGGGATGAAAAAGGCAGGGGTGATCAACCCGGTCTTCTTGATTGACGAAATTGACAAAATGTCAGCCGATTACAAAGGTGACCCATCAAGCGCCATGCTTGAAGTGCTCGATCCTGAACAAAACAGTTTCTTCTCCGATCATTTTCTGGAAGAGCCTTACGATTTGTCAAAGGTGATGTTTGTGGCAACCGCTAACTATTTAGAAGCGATTCCACCTGCTTTACGTGACCGTTTGGAAATCATTGAATTATCTTCCTACACGGAACAAGAAAAATTAAACATTGCCAAAGAGCACTTGATTGTGAAGCAACGTAAGATTAACGGTTTGAAAGCCTCACAATTTAGAATTTCTGACAGCGCCTTGTTGTATTTGATTCGTCATTACACCCGTGAGGCCGGCGTCAGACAATTGGAACGTGTGATTGCGAGTCTCTGCCGTAAGAGCGTGCTTGCGATTTTGAAAGATGATAAAAAATCAATTCGCATCACCAACAAACGCATTGTTGAGTGGTTGGGTAAAGAAATCTATGAATTTGGTAAGAAAGAAGCACAACCGCAGATTGGTGTTGTTACCGGCTTGGCCTACACTTCCTTTGGCGGCGATGTGCTACCGGTTGAAGTGACAACCTTTGAAGGTAAGGGTCGTTTGATTCTAACCGGTAAGCTTGGGGATGTCATGAAGGAATCCGCAGAAATTGCGTTTGGCTATACCAAGAGCCACGCCCGCGAATTCAAGATTGATCCCAAGTTCTTCGAAAACCACGATATTCACATTCACGTGCCGGAAGGTGCGATTCCAAAAGATGGACCAAGTGCAGGGATTACCTTGACAACGGCGATTGTTTCCGCATTAACGCATCGGAAGGTGTATTCTGATCTGGCGATGACCGGTGAAGTCACCTTGCGTGGTAATGTCCTAGCAATCGGTGGTTTAAAAGAGAAAACGTTAGCGGCGCATCGCGTCGGGATTCATAAGATTATTATTCCAAAATCCAACGTGAAAGACATGGATGAAATTCCAAGTTCTGTCAAAGATACCATGGAGTTTGTGCCTGTTGAAAACGTTTTGGAAGTGCTTAAAGAAGCCTTGGTTCAATAATGATTAAACACAACGCATGCGAATTTTTATTAAGTTGTGCACTGCCGGAGCAGCTTCCTGAAGCAAACCTTCAGGAAGTGGTGCTCGTAGGCAAAAGTAACGTTGGTAAGAGCAGTTTGATCAATGCGCTTTGTCAACGGAAAAACTTAGCCTATGTTGGTTCCGCTCCCGGTAAAACAACCATGATTAATTTCTATGAGATTAATAATCATTGGCATCTCGTTGATGTACCTGGCTATGGCTATGCCAAACTCTCTAAAAAAGAGTTGGCTCGCATTGACGCCCTGATGAGCGCTTACTTTCATAGTGAGCGTAACATCGTGGGGATGATCATCATCGTTGATGCGCGACGTGACATCAGCGAACTTGATGACATGATGATTGACATTGCGGCGCATTTAGAGATTCCCTATCTGCTTGTCTTTAGTAAAATTGATAAAATAAGAAGGAATAAATTAGCGCAGCTTAAAATAAAATACGTGAACCAACCGGTTGCTTTTTTCTCAGCCTTGCAGCCCGTTGGGATACCAGCCATCCTGGATAAAATTTATGATTGGATTCAAGCTTAAGTGGTGCAAGTCAAGGCCATGTTAAGCATTTGACACACCCCTTAAATTTATATAAAATAAGGGCAGTTCGATAAACTGAAAAAAGTTTTTAGGTTGGTCACTTAGAGAGCTTTGGGATGGTGCAACAAAGACAAGACCTAAGGATTGAAGTCATCAGTTTGAAGAAACTCTGAAGCGAGTAGGAGTTTCCGTTCACCGCGTTAAGGTAAGAGTGCATGATTAAGTTCATGAATTAAGGTGGTACCGCGAGATTTTCGTCCTTGGATGAGAATCTTTTTTTATGAGAGGGAGTTAACATGAAG
>JAAZGU010000146.1 GCA_012511085.1 Erysipelothrix sp.
ACATTGTTTAATTCGTGAACAAAATACAACTTTTATAAAGCGCTTTCTCTTGCTAGTGTCTGTAAATCCGTATTAAGTTGCGCAAAGATATAAACTGGAGCACAACCTGGATAATATGTTACAGATTTTGCTAATTTAATAGCTTCTCGTACCTTATCAGCGGATGGGAAATACTCCCAACAGTCTCCACATACAAAGAGATGTTTTTCTTTCGCATCTTCAGGTTCGAAATCAGGAACACCACCTGCCAAGACGACTACTTCACCAGCTGCTTCTAAGAACTTTTTCATGTCAATGCCACTATTATAAAACGAATCAAGAGCACCACGAACGTTCACAAAACAACCTGGGCAAGTTTGTTGCATCGCGCAGAATAAACCATCATACATACCTATTGGGTCGTTGTTTGCACGCTTAAATACTGTACGTACATCTTCAAGTTTTTCACCAACGACTTCAATTTTGTCAAGCTCGCGCTCACCAAGACCATCGGTTCCAGCACAACGAATCGCTGGGATTTCAATGGGATCATATCCCATGACTGCAGCATTCACTGCATCACCAGCAACTGTGTCTTCGGCTGCTAAAATTAAGTTCATTTCAATGGGAGTACCAGCATGTGGCCCTTGGCCTTCCATACCTATAATCGCATCATATAGTGTTAAATCTGCTTTTCGAATGCGATACAAGTCTGCCATTTTTTGACCTAATTCAACGCGATGTGCGCCTTGTTGTTGAGCATCGGGATGGACGTTTGGAATAATACCATTCCAGTTCTTGAGACCTAAGGTCACAGTTCCTGCAAGGTGTACTTTCATTTTGGCTAAGTTAATAACAACGTCAGCATCCATGAACGGTTTAAACACTGCAGCTTTTTTAAATACTTTCGCTCCTGGAATATCCATTTCGACAACATCAGTTTCATCAAAATAAATTACTTTGTCGACGTTACCGCGCTTAGCGGCTTCTTCCATACCCGATTCCGCAAATGCAGGCTTAGCACGACCAACATGTTTACCTAAAGATGGGTTATCTCCAATCCAAACTTCTTTTGCTTTTGAATATTCTTTAAAATAAGCAACGACTGCTTCAATCACCCGTGGATCGACCACCGCATGACTTTCAGCTGGCGCTTGGAATGCAAGGTTTGGTTTAATTAATACTGTTTGACCTTCTTTAACAATTTTGTCAACGGATCCAACAGCTAACTCAACCGCCTTTTTTACCGCATCTTTAATTTTCGCAACATCTTCGTCGTATCGGACGAATTTTCCGCCCATGAAGGATTCATTCCCTTTAAGCCCTTCAACTTTTGTAATCGATACAATTGGTTTTGCCATATTTTCCTCCTTTTCTTGTTTTTACTTCAATACTTGAGTCACGAAAAACAATATATCTGGATTCTTATATGCAATTATCTAGG
Organism: Erysipelothrix sp.; assembly: GCA_012511085.1. Lineage (GTDB taxonomy): Bacteria > Bacillota_I > Bacilli_A > Erysipelotrichales > Erysipelotrichaceae > UBA6182. Next base: position 1,424 of record JAAZGU010000146.1, read on the forward strand.
TGTGTTAAGCGTTTAAACAACACCAGATAACATGATAAGTCACGAAAAAAATCATGCTCCTTGGAAAGATACACCAAGAAGATAAAAATACCACCGAAATGATTGATTAACTATTTTACATTATTTATAGAGTGCTTCCTAACTGCATAATAGCATGTCATAAGTGCGATTACAACCAACTTTTCGAAAATTTGTGTTTTTTTTCACATTTTTTTCATTAACCTTTTAGATGTTTGAAAAATCGTTTTTTTTCATGTTATAATTTATTTAACATGCTTATGGAGAAAATATAATGTTTGAAAAAGTTAGAACTATCATTTCGCAATTGATGCGAATTGATTTAGAGCTCATCACGCTAGAAACGCATTTAAGAGATGATCTTAATTTTGATTCACTCATGATCTTGGAGTTGGTTTTGGAGTTGGAAAGTGAACTGGATATTGAAATTGAAGATGCGGAAGTTGCTACTTTTACGCGGGTTGCTGATGTTGTAAAAATCCTCGAAACTAAATAAAACAATAAAGTTGGTGCCAAATGATAAGCAAGAAAATCAAAGAAGCCCTTAAATTATTTGACAACGATGATGTGAATGAAGTGGTGGTTGATGCAAACGATGTGATTATCAAAATCACCAAAAAGGATGGCGCAACCAACGTCAAATCATCTTTGCATCATTTCATAGTGCACTCACCCATGGTGGGTGTTGTTTATCTTAAGGATAATCACGGCAAGGCATTGATTCGTGAAAATGAAAAAGTAGCACAAGATGCTGTAATCTGTATCATTGAATCATTGAAGATCCAACACGATGTTTTTTGCGAGCACGATGGCATCGTGGAGGAAATATACGTAAAGGATCATGAGCTGGTCGAGTACCATCAGCCACTCATCAAGATAAGGCGATGTTAATCAAACGTTTACTCATAGCGAATCGCGGTGAAATCGCCTGCCGCATCATTGAAACTTGTCAACGCATCGGTATCGAAAGTGTTGCTGTTTATGCCATCGCTGATAAAAACCAAAAACATGTCCTAATGGCAGACCAAGCCATTTGCATTGGTGAAGGTCCACCAGAAACCAGTTATCATCATGCATCAAACATTATTCAAGCCGCCATATCTTTAGAATGCGACGCCATTCATCCAGGATATGGTTTTTTAAGCGAAAATGCGCAATTTATAAAACAAGTGCAGGCAGCAGGTTTGTTGTTTGTAGGACCGGCTTTATCGGTAATCCAAAAATGTGGAAACAAACTTTGGGTGAAACAGTTGGTGCAATCCATCAACGTTCCAACCGTACCCGGTGTTGAGCATACAATCACTTCCAATCTTGAAATTGAAAACATCGTCAGTGAATTTGGCTACCCCTGCATCTTAAAAGCTAATTATGGTGCTGGCGGACGTCATATTTACATTTTAAACAACCACGATGAACTTGATGAATTGCTTATGTCCCTTAAAACAAAAACACTGCAGCAACAACCGATTGAATTCTATCTTGAAAGATATTTGACACCAATCAAACATTTTGAAGTGCAACTGATTGCTGATCAATTCCAACATGTGATTGCTGTTGATGTACGAGATTGTTCCTTACAAATGCATCACCAAAAAATCATAGAAACAACCGCACACGCACTTGAGCCACGCTTAAG
>JAAZGU010000147.1 GCA_012511085.1 Erysipelothrix sp.
GACGTTGTGGTTGGATAAACCAAAACGGGATCAGCTTTCCCCCAGTACTTACATAGGGCAATATTAATATTGGCTTTTCCAATCACCTGTTTCATTGAAACGCTTCCCTTAAATTCATAACCCATGCTTTATGATAACCACGTGTTTTCATAAAGGTGATGAACCTTTCAACTTGATCTTGTTCTTTAAACACACTAATCATAACACCACCACGTCCGCCACCGCTCATCTTCGCACCCAGTGCCCCCTTACTAAGGGCGTGTTGAACCATCTCATTAACAATTGGATGGCTAACACCGAGTGTATCCAGCAGTGCATGCGCCTGGTTCATATAGCGACCCAGTCCCGTCAAATCATTATGTGTTAATGCAACTTTTGCTTGTTGGCTAAGCGCATCAAGCGTTGCGATGGCAGCTTGTGTTGTTTCAAGATGCATTTGATTGGCAACATGTTGAACCGCTTCCAAGGTCTCTCCTTGAATCCCACTATCAACCACCACCAAATACCCATCGCACGCCATGGCGATGTGCTCATAATGCGGCCCTTTTTTAAAGTAAACAGGCAAGGTACTCATGGTCGTCAATGAATCAATGCCGCTCGGACGCCCGTGATTGATGGTTTCCGCAATCATTGACAATTCAAATTTTTCCGCAAAGGATATGGTTTGATGATGATAAGCATAATAAGCATCAATTAGGGCGTTGGATAAGGCCGCACTGGAGCCCATCCCACGTTGCATCGGAATCTCACTTTGAATTTCAACATGATAAGTGTGGGTGTCCTGATGCTTGGCTTTTAAAGTTTCGAAAAGCTCAACAAATCCAGCCAAGAGTTTAGGAGCCTGATCCAAATTTCCTTGATAAAGCTCTGATTTAATGGTGTTTTCGCCTTTGGTTAACGTGACCACCATTATTGTTGTCAAAAAAGGAATCGCAATCGCATACGCATCATAAACAACGGCGTGCTCACCCATTAAAATTATTTTAGCGTTTGCATGACCCACTCCCTGTTTCACATGGACCACCCGGCTAAGGTTGACACAATGAAACTGGCAGCGTACAAGGTCATAAACTGCACACCGTAGTTGACACCCATTTTATTTAAAGTTCCTGAACTGATGCCAATCAACAGCACTCCGAAGACGTTAATGATACCAGCATCCATATAGGATAATAATAAAATCAAAGCCACAAACACACCGAGCACCGCTTCATGCGGAATGTAAGATAAAATAAGCTTTGTGATGCGACTTGCGTAACGGTGAATTAAAAAATAAACCAAGGCTAGCGCAATCATACTGGACACGGTGATGACTATAATAAATTGTGGCATGCTAAGCAAGTGATGAATGTTGTGATCAATGGTAAACACTCCAGTCGCATTAAAGAGCGCCGCCGCTGGGCCAATCGCAACCGGTGATAAAGGAATCCCCAATGCCACCAGCGGAATAATTAATTGCGATAAGTAGGTTGATTGCACCATCGCTGCCATCGTGGTGATGGCAGTTGTTGCTTTTTCGACAGGATCTTTCACACGGTTCGCAACTGTTTCCCCAAATAAAATGGTCAAGCCTACTGGACTTAAAACAAACAAGAAGTTTGCGAAAAAGGCCGAAATTGCTGCATAACCAGCTTCTTTTTTACTTAACAGCTTGAAAGGATTCAGTGATTGCTTGCTTTCATGCGGAATCGTGATCGTGTTCGGTTTATCACGTTCCATCGTCTTTTTCGTATCTTTGTTCAATAATGAATACAAGGATACCATCAAGGGGCCAATCGTAATTCCTAAAAAGAACGATGTGGTAATCGTGACACTTTCATCCACAACACCTAAACCCCAATACAAGTGACGTAAGGCTTGAAATAAAATCGCAAGTGGAATGATACTAAGCAATGATAATAATTTATGTTTACTAATTAATGATAGGAAAATCGCTCCAAACACAAACAAATAAGGTGCATAAGGTTTAATGAGTTCACCATAAGGTGCCAATAAACCTGCCAAAATCAATGATGTCGGTAAGGCTATCAGCACTCCTAAAAAGGAAGCTGCCGCCATCTTACGAATAATCGTGGCAGATTTCCCTTGATTCTTTAATAAGATTGAGTGCTCAATCATGGGACTGCTCATCAC
>JAAZGU010000148.1 GCA_012511085.1 Erysipelothrix sp.
AAAAATACCTAAAATGCATCATCCTTGGAGGATTGGTTATTTCCAAGCTTATATTCATCAACAGAAGCATCGTCAAAACGGTGCCCATGTTTAGGTTTTTTTGGGACATTATCGCTTTCCCTTGACAGAATGCTGATAAATGCCTATATAATTTCTTTGATTTTTGAAAAATTGTTCTTGCTGACTGGTCGTTTACAAATACTCACTTTTTAATTATATGTCTTTTGTAAATGAAACAAATAATGTTTGTTACTTTATATAAAAAGAAAATTTATTTTTCTAATCAATTTTTCTATACCTCTTACTTGTTTATCTACGATATATCATGTCTTTATTTGACTATTTCACAGCTATCCTTCATCAATCAGTGTGCAAACATCAACATAATTTTGATACCGTATCTCAGATATTTTATTATCTGAAACAGCTTCCTTAACAGCACAACCAGGTTCATTAATATGCACACAATCGCGGAAGCGACACTGTGCTAAATAAGGTTGAAAGTCAATAATGACTTCTGATAAACGGCGTTTGTCAATGTGTTCAAAAGATAGGGCTGAAAAACCTGGTGTATCCGCAACCCAACCACTTGCAACCGGATGTAATTCCACATGGCGGGTCGTGTGACGGCCACGGTTGAGGGCCCTGGATGTTTCTTGTGTTTTAATTTGAAATGAAGCATCTAAACGATTAAGAAGCGCTGATTTACCAGCACCGCTTTGACCGGTCAAGACTGTGATTTTATCACGTAAAACTTCTTTAATTTCACGCACGTCGTAACCAAATCCTGTTAATAAAACATGATAACCCGATTGTATGTAATCATCAACAACATCAAACACGGGATCATAAGCCGCAACTAAATCGCGTTTTGTGATGCAGATGACCGGCTTAATGTTTTCATACATGATTAAAAACAATTGGCGATCCAAGAGGGTTTCTGAAAAATCGGGGCGAACCAATGACGTAACGACAAGCGCTTGGTCAACGTTCGCAATCGTGGGACGTGTCAATTGATTTTCACGTTCACACACATCTTGAATCACCCAATGTTCTTCCAACTGTTCAACACGCACAAAATCACCAACGATGGGTGATGTTTTCAACCTTAACTTCCCCATTGGTTTCGCCAAAGTAATGAAATCACCCATGAGAATCGTGTATTGGTTTGAAATTAATTTGATAACTCTTGCTTTCTTCATATCAATAATATTGTAGCACAATCGCGTTCTCTTCAAACTGACTATACAAACTACCAGCCTGGGGGTCCATGTGAATCACAACCCCTAATTCAAGGGCTTCAATTTCATCCTCAGAAAGGTCTTCCGTGCTTAACTGATTTAGGATCACTTTAACTCCAAGTTCCTGCAATTGAGTTTGAGCTTGTTGCACATCTTCTCCTAATAAATGCGGTATCACGATTTCAACATAAGTTGAGACAATCAACTTAATTTCGCGCGCAATGCGTGGATCAATTTTATCGTTTGGTAAAAGTTGTTCCTGCCGAATGACAACCCCCGGCTTAACATCTTGATTTTGTTCTTTTTCAACCCGAACAATCAGGCGTGTATCCGCAAGTTTTGTTTGGGCCTCTTCCAGTGATAAACCGGCATAATTTTCAACGATATAGAACATCCCATCCGAAATCGTGACATTGATAGTTGTGCCAACTTCCACTTCACTATCCAGCGGTGGATTTGAGCTGATAATTTTCCCAAATTCCACATCATCAGTTAATTGGTATTTAACATTGGTTGATAAAAACAAACCTAATTCCTCAAGCATGTCATTGGCCTCCGCAAAGTTGAGATTGCTAATGTCTGGCATCACAACCATTTTTGGTTGTTTTTCAACGTTGATAAATGAGATGGCCATCCAAATGCCAAGTGCAATCACGCTCATGGTTGAAATCGCAACAAGCAGTGTTTTAAATTTTGATGTTTTAGCTTTCGGTTCAATGGCTTTAAAATCATCCACAATGATCGTATGCCCTAAATCTTCATCAAAAACAATCGGTTTTTCACTTTCACGACCCGGATCCATGCAGGTTTCTAAATCTGCAAGCATGGCTTCCGTCGTTTTATACCGGAAGATTTTATTTTTAGCGGTCGCTTGAATCACAATGTTTTCAACTGACTGAGGGATTTGTGGATTAAATTCTCTGATGGACGGCAATTCATCTTTCATGTGTTTGAGCGCCACCTGCATCGGAGCTTCCGCCTTAAAGGGCACATCCCCCATCAACAGCTCGTAAAATACAATCCCAACCGCATACAAGTCACTTTGGATTGACGCACTTTCGCCACGGGCATTTTCAGGTGCCATGTAATGCACCGAGCCCATGACCGAATCAACCTGTGTTAATTGGGTTGCACCTTGGGCACGCGCAATGCCAAAATCCGCAATCTTAACTGTTCCATCATCTTTGATGAGGATGTTTTGTGGTTTAATGTCACGATGGACTATATTTAATTTATGGGCTTCTGACAAGCCGGCAATGATTTGTTTCATGATCACGAGCGATTCTTCCAAATCAAGCGCGCCACGCTGATGAATCAATTGTTTCAGTGTTTTACCCGTCACATACTCCATGACGATGTAATGTTGCCCTTCAGCTTGGCCAACATCGTAAACTTCAACGATGTTGGGATGTGAAATCTCAATGGCAGCATTGGCTTCCCTTTGAAAGCGCATCAAATGGACAGGGTCACTGCTTAAATCACCGCGTAAAATCTTAACCGCAACTTCACGATCAAGCAATTCATCGTGGGCAAGGTAAACATCCGCCATCCCGCCGACTCCAATTTTTTTAATATTCTTATAGCGTTCATTGATGATTTTAAGCACGGTGATCACCACCTAATGCCATTAAAACAACCGTGATGTTGTCAAAGCCGCCGACATCATTTGCACGTTGAATCAACTGATTGATTTTACGCGTAATGCTCATGGGTGCGCTTAAAACAGTTTCAATTTCATGATCTCTCACATAACCATGCAGACCATCGGAACTTAATAAGTAAAAATCATAAGCTTCTTTAATTTCAACAACATCCACCACAATCTTTTTCGCAATCCCTAAGGCATTGGTCAACATGTTGCGGTAAGGATG
>JAAZGU010000015.1 GCA_012511085.1 Erysipelothrix sp.
ATTGCGCATCATCGGCAGCTTTTTTAAGTGCTTCCCCATCCGCTAGTGTTTTAAGCACGTGCACCTTATCATGATTTGCACCTTCAATGGGAGGTACAATCGCAGCCGCACCACTTGCAATCACCAAACGGTCATAGCTGTCTTCAAATATTTCATCACCATGTTTTATTTTGATCTGTTTTTTCTTAAAATCAACGTCAATCACTTCATGGTTAATATGGACTTCGATGCCTGCTTTTTCAAATTGGGCAACGGACCGAATCCGTAATTTATTCAAATCATCATTTTCACCGGATACATAATAAGGTAACCCGCACGCGCCATAGGAAACCTCGTCTGTTTTTTCATAAACAACAATGTGTTCATCTTTAAGTTCACGTTTTAATTTGGCAGCCGTACTCATGCCTGCAGCAACGCCACCAATAATAACTGTTTTCATCGTATCACTCCTTTGTTTACCTTCTTATTATATCACTTATGATTTATGGTACACTTGTATTGACTGATTGAGGTGAAACATGGAAATCGCACAACTTCAACAAATTATTGCGAAATTTTGCCAGTTGCGAGACTGGGATCAATTTCATAATCCAAAAGATTTAGCCATCGGTTTATCCACCGAAGCCAATGAACTTTTGGAGATTTTTAGATTCGTAAAAGAAGCAGACTTGCTAGACACGCTGGAACATAAACGCGAAGCCATCGAAGATGAGCTCATGGATGCTTTATTTTTTATTTTACGCTTTACCCAGCTTTATCACATTGACATCGAACATGCTTTTATTCGCAAGATGGAAAAAAACAACCTCCGCTATCCTGTGGAAGTTGTGAAAGGTAAAAATAAGAAATACAACGAATACTAAGGTTCTAATTCGACAACACTATCCAAAACGGCGTGCACGATGATGCGGCCATTATCAATATCATAATTACAGGAAACAAGCGTTAACACGTGATCAGCATCACTGGTGTCAGTGCTTGTTTTATAACGTCCATGTCCCTTATAAAGTGCAATCAAGGATTCAACACTTTGATCATTACCGGGGATGTCAAGGCCGCGTTTGCTCGCATCAACAACATAAGCTGAAAAAATTCTGTAGGTGCGCACATCGTTGAGCGTCCGAATTTCGATGGTTTGATTTTGTTCAAAGAAGTCCTTGCTTTTGTATTTATCAAGGGCCCGAAACATGGTGCCATCCAACATGGCATGCCCATAAAGAACCGTATGCTTATCCGTAAAATTTGGATCGTTGCGATAATCCATAAAAATGGTCCCGTGAACTAAGCGTTTTTTATCAAAACCACGACGAAAATAAAAATCATTGTTTTTAAAATGCACGTAAGGATAATTAATGACCGTGCCATCCACCTTCACCCAACCGGCATAATCTTCATTAAGGGTCAAGTATTCTTCATTCAAACGTTTATGTTTCAATTGAAAAGCTTCGGCAAGTGTGATGGTACCTTGTGGTGGTAATTCATCATCAATTTTTTTACTGATGCTTTCTAAATCCTGGCTAATGCCTTTGGATTTGGTGGACTGATAAAATTCCCAACCAAAAATTCCTAAACCTGCGATTATAAAAATAATACCAATAAACCGAATAATTTTACGCGTTCTTTTTTTCATACGTTTATTATATCAAATCATGATAATTAATCACACCAAATGATTTATTTTCACCTGCTCCATGGCATGATAATAAGCTTTGATGTTGGCTTCCAGTAAGTCCAAATTCAAAGTTTTGAAGCGTTCTCGGATGGCCCATTCACCATCAGCGTCGCTAAAAAAGTCCAACGTGGTAATCAAAGCCCCAAAAGCCGCCATGTTCGCAGCTTTAGGTTGTTTGATGTCACTTGCAATGCGCCCAAAGTCCAAAGCAATCGCTTGCTTGAATGCCTCATGCTTCACAAGCGCGGCGTTGCTAATCAGCCAGCCATCCGCTTGCAATTGCGGGATGAACTTATCGTATGACAACTGATTCATGGCCAACAGATGCGTCATGTCATTGGAAATAATGGGCGATTGCTGATGGGTTTTGCTAATCACAACATGACAATTTGCAGTACCACCACGCATCTCAGGACCATACGAAGGCATCCAACTCACCAAATAATCTTTTTTCATGCCCATCAAGGCAACCATTTGTCCAATGGTAAGAACACCTTGGCCTCCAAAACCTGCACAAATGAGTTTAATTGCTTCTGCCATGGCGACGCTCCTTATACACACCTAAGGGGAAATTAGGTTCCATTTGATTTTTAATAAATTCTAAAGACGCTTCAGGTGAGAGTTTCCATCCAATGTTACAGGAGGAAAGCACTTCAACCATGCTGAAACCTTCGTTGTTGATTTGCGCTTCAAAGGCATTCCGGATGGCCTTTTTTGTTTGGCGGATGCTACGCACATCGGCAATCATGACCCGTTCAATGTAGGCCACATGGTCAATGGTTGCCAACATTTCACTCATGCGTAATGGATAACCTTCATGTTCTCCACGCCGGCCCAAGGGTGAAGTTGTTGTCACCTGCTCCAACAAGGTCGTCGGTGCCATTTGCCCACCGGTCATCCCATACACACCGTTATTAATAAAAATCACAGTGATGTTTTCATTGCGGTTAGCCGCATGAATAATTTCTGCGGCGCCAATGGAAGCCAAATCACCATCACCTTGATAGGTAAAGACAATTTGATACGGATGCATGCGTTTGACTCCGGTTGCGACCGCTGGTGCGCGACCATGAGCCGCTTGCAGAGCATCACAATTAAAATATTCATAGCTAAAGACCGAACAACCCACCGAAGCAATCGCAATGCTGCGATCCAAAATTTCAAGTTCTTCCAAGACCTCCGCGACCAAACGATGAGAAATA
>JAAZGU010000149.1 GCA_012511085.1 Erysipelothrix sp.
CTTGAAGCTTCTCAGGAAGTATTTCAACCGCATCAACAACTTCATCTTTTTGATACATGGTCGTAAAACGGACTGCATCATCAAAAATTTCATACACAACCACTTCTTTAATGTAGCGTTGAATTCCATGTTTGGTGATGGTAGCCTCCACATGCACACCCAGGTCGATGACATCACAAATCATGTGATATAAGATAGCGTTGCTCATTTCGACACCTGGAAACATATGCAACAAGCGCCGCGGAATCAAATGCGCAGCCGGCGCATGGATGGTGCTCAATAAGTTGGCACCCGTCGAAACACTTTGCAGCAGATTCACAACCTCTTGACCGCGCACCTCCGACACCAACATCCAATCGGGACGTTGCCGCAAACAGGCCTTGATGGCGTGGCTGTAGTCAAAACGATCGTTTACCTTTAACGCAACGCAATCGGACTTCGGATGCAGTTGCCCATAACGCAATTCGTAAGTGTCTTCAATGGTAATCACGCGTTGATTGCTTGCGATAAACTGTGACAAGTATTTAACAAATTCCGTTTTCCCAGCACCAGGCAATCCACTAACCATGATGTTACAGCGTGCTTGAACACATTGCACTAAAAACTCGATGAGCCACAAAGGCGCATAGTTTTGTTGTTGAATGATGCGGTCATTTAAACGCATGATGGTGGGCGTCTTACGAATTGAGATGCTGATTTGGTTGCACACGCTGCTATGAATCAAGCTGATGCGCAACTCTCTAGTTTCCGCTTCCACAACCGGTGACAAGGCATTGAAGGTTAAATTCGCATAGTTGGCAAAGCGGTACCCGATTTGTAAACATTCTTGATGATGGTCAAAATCTTCAATCATGTAACGCCCATGCTTTAAATGATCAACCCACAGATGTTTGCCGTTGTAATTGACATCCGTGATGTAATCATCCTCAATGTAAGGTGTAAGTACGCCAAAATCAAAATCATTCATTGAAATAACCCCACAACAAGGATGCTTCATTTTTGATGGCTTCATGCTGCACTTGATCACCATGTAAAATTGGAATTAAATCCAACTTGCCTTTTTTAAGTGCCAAATGAAAGTGATTCACATCAGCATGATCAATGGCTAACAACACGACATGCGGTACTTTCTGACTTTTGGGATCATCCATGTCGACACCATATTTATCTTTAATAGCCAACACACGCACATCCTTAAATAAGGTGTCGACTAAGGTTGCCCCTTTTGGAATTTGATAGGTGCAACTTACATCAACGTATTGACCCGCCATCAAGGTATTGCCCAGCGATGTCAACACATCAACCCCCATCGAGACTGCTATTTGGTTTTCCTTTAACCGCAAGAGCGGCGCATCTTGGCTCGCACTGGGGGCATCCAAAGCATCTTTAAAGAAGAACATGCCTTCAAAGACGCTGGTATGGTAAGCCACCACCTTACCAAGGATGTCTTCTTTTTTTGTGTAAATGTTGCTTAAAATGGTATGGCGTGGTACATCCACCACCTGCAAATCTGATTCTTCAATCGGTTTGCGCGGCACCAATACGTGCTTAGCAACGTACACTTGTTCTGTTTTAGTCAACGAACGGACAATCACCGTCGAAATCCCAACATTCACCAAGATTAATAAAACCAGGCTTACCACCATCAATGAACGTTTTTTGTTACTCATAATCAACCTCCTGAATCATTGTTTCGTCAAGGGTAATCACAATGTCTTTAAAGGGCAACTTTTTCTTTGCTTCGATTTTAATGCGAATCAAAAGCGGCTCCTTATGAAATCCCATGAGGTGATAATGCATTTCATCCACCATGGACGTTGTGTGATTGTGCATCTGTGTAAACACCGATAAAGCTTCCTGCATATCGCATGCTTCATTTGCACACACCATCATGCTGGCCCGTAAGGCTTGTTTGTGGGCTCTTGATAATGCATTGCGGGTATGTTCATATGCAAACACCCAAAGCATACCCATGATCATGATTGATAAGACCATCCACATGATGGCACTCATTATAATTCCCTTCATGTGCTCACCTCTTATTACCATTAAAGAAAAAACAACATGTTCCTACATGTTGCTTTAAAAAGTTATATTTTCATAAAAAAAGCTGATTGCAATAAGGCCACTTACAATCAACTTTTCTCGTTATGTTCGAATGTTCGCTTTCACACCGTTGTTATCAAAGTATGTTTGTAAATACTCTGCGATGCGTTCACGCTCATTTTTGTTTGCTGGTCGACACAAACCGACATTTTCGGTTACATGGTCAACCAGCGCTTCCGCTAACCCCGCACAACCTGGATAACCGCATGCACCACAGTTTAAACCGGGTAACATGGTTAACACATCATCAAAGGCAGGATCAACTTCCACATGTAATTTCTCGGATGCCAACCCCAGGCCTAAACCTAGCGCGGCTCCTAACACTAACATCATGATAATGGCTTCAATCATACACTAATCCCTTCTTCACGTTGACTTGGATGCAGGCCACACGATGAAATCGCACAGCCATGACAATTTTGAATTAACTCCTCACAGCCTTCGGGTATCGGTGTCTTTGAATTTAGAAAATAAAGCACCGCATAAAACAATCCCAAAGCACTTAGAAACAGAAACGCTTTCATTAAACAATTCCTGCAAGCCCACTTAGGGCCAGCGCCATCAAGGCCGCCACAATCATCGCAATTGGATTGCCTTTGAAGTTAGCCGGTACATCCGCAAGATCCAAGCGTTCACGAATCGCTGAGAAAATAACCAGAACCATCGTAAAGCCAACTGGAACCGCAACTGCATACACAAGCATCTCCCCAAAGTTAAATCCTTGACTAATGTTTTGGAGCGCCACAAATAAAACGGCACAGTTTGTTGTAATGAGTGGTAAATAAATACCTAAAGCCTTGTAAAGCTTCGGTGAAAACTTCTTAATAATTAATTCCGTCAGTTGGACAAAAGCCGCAATTACTAAAATAAAGGTAATCAACTGCATGTATTCTAAGCCCAACTCCACAAGCACCAGATGGTACAAACCATAGGTCACAATCGATGCTCCTAAAATAACGAAGATAACGGCACCACCCATGCCAACGGCAGAACTTGTTTTGCGCGAAACGCCCATGAAGGGACAAACACCTAAGAAACGCGACAAGACAATGTTATTGATAAAAATTGCTGAGATAAATAATGCGAATAATTCCATCTTATTTCACCTCTTTCGCCGTTAATTTTTTAACGGTTCGCGCTTTGGATGCTTCAAAGATTGCCGCAATAAAGGCAAAGGTTATAAAGGCACCCGTGGGTTGACTAAATAAGGAAATCGTATACTGGCTCGGAATCAAAGTGAAATCAAAGATGACACTTTCTGTGAATGGGTTAACCAAGCTTAAACCACCAGTCGCCAGCAACTGCCGAATGCCAGCCAAGATGACTAAGCTAACGGTAAAGGCTAAGCCCATCCCGATACCATCCACGATTGAATTTAACACATTATTTTTAGAAGCGTAAGCTTCAGCTCTTCCTAAAATGATGCAATTCACGACAATTAAAGGAATAAAGACACCTAGTGCCGTGTAGAGTTCGGTGGTAAAAGCATGCATTAACATTTCAACCATCGTCACGAGCGTGGCGATGATAACTATGTACACCGGAATCCGAATGTCTATGGGTGTAATTTTCCGCAACAAGGAAACCAAGATATTTGCAACCGTTAATACGGCAATGACCGCAACCCCCATCCCGAGTGCGTTGTTTAAAGTGGTTGTGATCGCTAAAGTTGGACACATCCCCAAATACAAAACAAACGCTGGGTTTTCTTTAACAAATCCTTTTTTGAAATTTTCAAACACAGTCATGTTTACCTCCTAATCTAACCCGATGGCAGCGCGCACTGCTCGTGCTGCTGACACTGAGGTAATGGTTGCACCTGCAACCGCATCGACTTCAATTGACGTATCTGTAATATCTAAATCCACAAACTGTTCTAAGAACTGTTCGTCTTCAACTTTATCCCCAATACCAGGGGTATCGTGTGATTCAACCATCACAACGGAAACGATTTTATTGGTTACATGATCAATCTTAACTTCAAAGATGTTGGGTTGCGCATCCGGATAACCCGCCTCCAGAACCGCGTAACCACGGGAAGCAACCAAGTAAGTTGTGACATCACCATCGGTGGCTTCTTCTAAAATCTCTGCCGCAATGTTTTCAGTTTGCTTGGTGAAGATACCAACACTCTCACTGAATTGTAGCGGTGGTGTATCAATCACTGCACCAGAACCATCATCATCGATGTCGTGTTGTAAATTGAACATGGCTTTCGCCGCGTTAATTCCACTGACAACCGCGGTTGATGTCACCGTCGCTCCCGATAGCACTGGAATCCCCTCGGTGGTGCTTTTACCAATGACATTGTCTGTAAATTCAGCCAAGGTCACACGATCACCATAACCGGGGGTATCGTTGATGTCTAAGACTTGATAGCCACCAATGTTACCATCGTTGTTGATACCAACCATAAAGACAACCGGATTTGCAAAGCCTTGGACCTGCAGCTTATAAGCCATGCCATCGCCCACTGCTTCATATACACCAACAACCAAACCGGTGTCATCTTCAAAATCTTCGACAATTAGAAATTCATTGGTGTTGGGAAAGATTAATTCTAAATTCGCACGTTCGCTCGCAATTGCTTTTTCGGCAATAATCGGTGCTGTTACGTGATTGACAGCTGCCAATGCACCACCGGCAAGGGCCGTCACAATTGCTAAGAACAATCCCATTTTAAGAATTTTCATGTTATTGCCCTCCTTGCAATGCATCAATCGCGGCACGCACTGCTCGATTGACTGAAATGGATGTGACGGTTGCACCTGAAGCAACATCCACACTCGCATCCTCATCAGCAAACGATAAGCCTTCGTATTGATTTAAGAAAGTATCGGACTGCGCCGGATCACTAATACCAGGTGTATCATTAATCGCAAGCGCTTTAACCGAAACAATCGTTGTTTCTGCTTTATTTAATACAACTTCAAATTGATTGGGTTGTGCGTTGTCATAGCCACCCTCAAGCACCGCATACCCTTTGGCATCAACGATGTAAGTAATTAGATCACCATCTTCAGTGACTTCCACAACATCACCAACTGGTTTCACAGCGGCATTATCAAAGATGCCAATTGGTTCTCCTAAATTCACGACCACATCTCCGTTATCATCGTCATCACCGTTGCCGTTGCCGTTGTCTTCAACCGCAACTGCTGTCATTTGTGTGGCGATGCCACCAATGAGCAAGGCACCGACCACAAAAGTGGCGACACTCGCAAGCACATACTTTTTAACTTTATCGTATTGCCAGCCATCGGTTAACCGCTCAATGCTAGGTGTTAACATGTTCATTAATAAGATAGAATACACAACTCCACCCGGTAAATTCGCCTGCACCCGAATCATAATCGTGATGATCGCGGCGCCAATCGCAAAGATGATGCGACCACTGGCAGAGGTTGGATTCGTCACTGGATCGGTTAACATAAAGACTGCACCAAAGGCTGCACCACCGGCAATGATGTGATAAATTGGATACCAAATCCCAACGCCATTAATTAAGGCAATGAGTGAACCCAATAAAAACAAGGTTCCAAGATAAAAGACGGGCACACGCCAATCAAGCACACGCCGCACGGCTAAAATCGCACCGATAATTAATATAAGCAAGGTGCTGGTTTCACCCAGAGCTCCGGGGTACCATCCTAAAAATAAATTGGATAAGCCACCAAAGCCTTCTAAAAAAGCTTCGCGGGCTGCCCCATCGGTAATCAACCAACCACGGTTGGCAATTGCGACAATCGGGGTGGCGGACGTCGTAAGGTCCGCAACGGCAGCGCTAGTGAAAGCCGTTAAAATCACGGTACGACCCACAGCTGCTGGGTTAAAGATGTTGTGGCCAAAGCCACCAAAGATTAATTTACCGACTAAAATCGCAAACACAGTACCAATGGCAAGCGCATATAAGGTCATGCTGATCGGTACCATTAAAACCAAGATAATCGCACTCACCCAGGGAAAGGAACTCTTAAGGTGAGCCATGATATCTTTTTTAAAGAGGAGGCTCCAAATGATTTCCACTGCCAGCGAAACAAGCAGTGCGGTTGCCATTAACAAGAGCGCATGCACGACATAACTCATGCCGTATTCAACGTAATAATAAATTAAACTAAATAAATAGATTGCAAGTAAACCAAGGCTGAGCTCAAACATGATGCTTTGGGTTGATTGTTTAATCCGTTGGTTCGGAGCAACTTTAAATAAAAACTTCATGTTTAGGCCTCCTTCCTTAATGCAAGCGCGCGTTTCGCACGCCGCACACTTTCTGTCACTTCAATGCGTGATGGACAGACATAACTGCACAAACCACACTCGATGCATAGGTCTGCACGCAATTGCACCATCGCATCCACATTTTTCGCCTGTTCAGCATCTTTGATGCGGACCGGCAACAAGCCTGCTGGACAGTGGTCATTACACGCACCGCAGCGCAAGCATGCGATTTCATTGAATGGTTGTGGTTTTAATATGGTAATTGCATTCAAGCAATTGGTAATCACAAATTGATCGTTCACAATCGTTTGACCCATCATTGGACCTCCGGCAATCACACGCATGGTTTCAGCGGTGTAACCACCCAAGGCTTTCACAATTTCAGATGTTTGGGTACCAAGTGGCACCAACACGTTGGCTGGGTTTTTAATGCCATCGCCACTGACGGTCACCATCTTGTGAATCGCTGGTTCCCCTTTTAAGAGGGCTTGCCCAAAGGCAATCGCCGTGGTTGAGTTGTTCACGATAACGCCCAATTCACTTGGTAAATTATCGTAACGCTTCTTAAAGATTTGGTAAACAAGCGTCCGTTCCCAACCCATAGGGTACACATCCGGAACCAAAGTTACTTCCAGTTCAGGATGATCAACAACCGCTGCTTGCAGTTGCGCAACAAGTTTTTTCCTAGTCTTTTTAATGGCAATCATCGC
>JAAZGU010000150.1 GCA_012511085.1 Erysipelothrix sp.
AGGCAACTTCCGCATCATCAAGATCACGCACACCCACAAACACAATTTGTTCAGGCGTTAAATACGGCTTATTAATGATGTCCAACAAACGCTGATCACCATAACCCATCAAATGCGCCAAGGGCATGCCATGAATACGATGCGTTATTGAACTATCAAAGGTATTGACATCCCCGTGGGCATCAACCCACACCAGCAAGGTGTCTTCTTTATAGGGAAGTGACCCCATGGCTAAGGCATGGTCACCGCCAATGACCAAGGGAAAATCACCCTGATCAAGCACGGCTTGACTGGTTGTTTGAAGTTTTTCCACCACATCTTTAACAACATGCAAATAATAATCGTTGTTTCCTAAACTGCGATCCTGCATAATCATGACGTCAAATTTCTTAATCCATGTTTCGGCGACCAAAGGTCCGTATTGAGCCCCATTGACTTGGGCACCCAAACTAAGGCCGATGCCTATTTTAACGACTGCCATAGACAATCCTCTCTAATAAAAAAACGGCGAACCGTTTATAATTTCCCCAAATACTCATGTTGTTCAAACACAAGGGTTTGCGCGATGACAAGCAATTGATCGGTTACCTCAATTGCGTAATGGGGTCCGATGGCCATGTTGAGTTGACCATCCTTGCTTTTACGTACGCCTAAAACGTTGATGCCATAATGACCACGTAAATCGAGATCTTTTAATGTTTTCCCAACCCATGATTGGGGCGGATGCATTTCAACGATGCTGTGGGTTTCATCGATATCGATCATATCCACAACATTTTTACTCAACAATTGTTTAGCGACCCGCTCTCCCATCTCCATTTCTGGATTCACAACTTTGTCAACGCCAATTTCCAATAAAATTTGGCTGTAACTGAGGTTGTTCGCTTTCGCTATCACATAGGGAATGTTTAAATCACGTAAATTCTTAATCGTTATGACACTTGTTTCAAGTGAGGAACCCGTGGCCACAATCGCCACATCACAACAATTTAATCCCAAAGCTTTCAAAGCTTCTAAGTCCGTGAAGTCCACGACATGTGCAGCTTTCACATAAGGCTTTGCTTTGCGGATGTTTGCTTCATTTTGGTCAAAAGCAACCACATCAAATCCATACTCACTCAAGGTTTTGATGATTGTTAAACCAAAGATTCCAACACCAAAGATTGCGTATGTTTTTTTGTTGTTCATGATGGCACCTCCTTTTAAAAGTCATATAAACTGACATGGTTATCATGACAATTTTACAATACTTTGTCAAGCAATGCCCGGCACATCTTTTAAGGGAATTGATACTGTAGAATTAAAGTAATCGCAAACAACACCAGCAGCAAAATAACTTTGATAACATAGGATTTCTTTTTCATGACTAAAAGCGCAACATACTCTCTGAGCATGGCGTTGGGCAAGTAATACCACGCGGTTTTCGAACCAAGCCCGACTGCCTTGATGTTGAGCTGTTTCGCAATCAGCCCACTGCGAAACACATGGTAGTTGCTAGTCACAAACACAAGCTTGGCATTTTCATGCTCAGCTTGGATTAAAGCATGCGAAAACATGAAGTTTTCACGCGTATTGGTGGACTTGGTTTCCACCATGATTGCATGAGAATCAATACCGTGTTTCAAGGCATACTTGGCCATGGCCTCTGCTTCGGGGATGGTTTCATTATCCCCCTGGCCTCCTGAAAATAAAAGTTTGACCTGTGGGTTGCTTAGTTTTTGTTGATGGTAAAAAGCAAGACCAGCGTTGATGCGACTGGCGAGCAGGCGCGAAACTTGATCACCATGAATTAAACCACACCCTAAAACAAGGATAAAATCTTTGTTCATTTCGACTTTGAAAAATCCATGCACAAAAGCACTGATGAGATAATTATAAAAAGATAAACCAAAATAAACAATTAAGAGTTGAAGCGCGATTACCATATTATGAAACAGGGGCACACTTTGAATGAAACTTAAGTTTTTGATGATGATAAAAGCCAAAATGCCAAGCCCCATTAATAAAGTCAGCAAATTCGCAAAGGTTTTACTTTCCTTTTTTAAAACCACATACCCGTTGCCAATTAAACCAACGACGAGCACAAACACACCAAACGCCACAACGAAAACAAAAAGAATAAGGACGAGGTTCATGAGAACCTTCACCAAGGCAACATCAAACAAAGTACCAGCCATCACGATCACCACAAAAAGTGACACCAAAAACACATTAAAAATCAAGCCGTTGTTTAAATTGGAACCGTCTTTTTTAACCATAAAAACAAACATCGCAAAGCTAAACACCGCAATGCTGCTGATTACTAATAATAATTGAACATCATTCATTGGACTTACGCTTGATAATGAATGGTGAAACTTAATTCGGCGACTTGCGAAATGGTTTGGTAAATTGAACAAGTCTTCGCCGCAAGCTCGAAACTCTTTTGCGTCGCAAGTTCATTGCTGGCACCGAAAATGGTGATATCAATGTGCAACTTCTCGATCGTTGTCGGAACACTTTCACGTTTTTCACCGCTTGTTTTGTAAGTGACCTTATCAAAACTCTGTCTTTTTTTCTTTAGAATTTCAATAAAGGTGGCATGAAAGCATGCCATCAAAGCGCCTTGAAGCATGTTGTAGGGTGTCAGCTGATGCGCTTGACCTCCAATTTCCACAAACCCCTCTTTTAAAGCCAATGTCCCATCAAACGCATTGGTGAAATGCGTGACTGCTGTGATTCTTTCTTTCATGGTACGCTCCTTTGTAATATGCCTTATTTTACCACACAAACAAACGGCACTCACGTCTTAAACTTTCACCAGCTTCCATTAACAAGCGCCACTTAATTTGCTATAATACAAGAGGATTTAAAAACACCCCTATTTCGAAACAATGAAAACATTGAAGAAGAGGAGTTATATGAAACAAGCAGATGTTGTGATTATTGGTGGCGGAATCAGTGGCTTAATGATGGCTTACTCACTGAAAAAACAAAACCAAAACTTAGACGTTGTGTTGTTAGAAAAAGGTCATGCATTGGAACATCGGAAGTGTCCGATTATTGAAAAGCAAGTAAACACGTGCATTGACTGCCCTTATTGCGCCATCATGGAAGGCCTATCGGGCGCCGGTGCTTACTCTGATGGTAAGTACATTATCTCCACCGAATACGGTGGTTGGCTCACTGACTTTTATGATAATGAAACGGTCATTGATGCCATTGAACAAGCAGACGCAATCCTAGTCAACTTTGGCGCGACAACTGAGCGTTATCATCCTGATCCAAGTTTGAAACAACTCTGTTTACGTAACGATTTACACATTCAAGCGGCCCAAGTGAAACACTTGGGAACCGATGAAAACCAAAAAACCATGCAACGCTTCATTAACTATCTTAATGATAACGTTGAAATCATCACCTTGGCGGATGTCAGTGATGTTGATAAAGAAAACAAAATTGTAACTTACACCCATAAGCGACAAACCTACCACATTCAAGGTAAAGTCGTTGTTTTTGCTGTGGGTCGCAGCGGTTCTGACTTTTTCTCAAAATGGTGCACCAAACAAAACATCCCCCTGACCAACAATCAAGTGGACATTGGGGTGCGTGTCGAACTGCCTCATGAAATCTGGACGCATTTCTCTGAAAAAATATACGAACCCAAAATTTGGTATCGTTCCAAGAAATACAATGACAAAACCCGTATGTTTTGTTTCAATGAAAAAGGCTATGTTGTCATTGAAAACACCAACGGCATTAAAACCGTCAACGGGCATTCCTTTAAAGATCCCAGCAAACACAGCCCAAACTCAAACTTTGCGCTTCTAAATACCATTCATTTCACCACACCCTTTGATGAACCCATTAAATATGCACGTTATGTGGCCAAATTAGCCAACATGATCAGCGGCAACGGGGTGCTTGTGCAGCGTTTTGAGGATTTACGCAACGGGCGACGTACCAACGAAACACGCCTTAAGCAATCCTCCACCATCCCAACCGCACATGCGGTGGCTGGTGATTTAAGCTTGTGCATCCCCAAACGCCAACTGGACAACATCATTGAAACCCTGTTGGCGCTCGATCGGGTGGCACCGGGAACGGCCAACGCCGATACGCTTTTGTATGGTGTGGAGTGCAAATACTATTCAGCACGCCCCAACACCAAAAACTTTGAACTTGAAAACACCCAAGGTATCTATGCGATTGGTGA
>JAAZGU010000151.1 GCA_012511085.1 Erysipelothrix sp.
AAGCATGATGCCGGTGTCTTTCCAATGCCCGTACACTTCTTTAGCGTTGATGTATTCATCGGCAATGTTTAAGCCGCCTGTAAAGGCGGTGTGATTATCAATGACAACCATTTTGCGATGGTCACGGTGGTTCATGACCAATGAAAAGAAAGGTTTGAATTTATTAAAAGGCAAGCATTGGATGCCGTGGTTTTCAAGGTGTTGTGGAAAACCAGTTGGAAGTTTAAACATGGAACCCACATCATCGTACATGACCCGGACATCCACCCCTGCTTTAACTTTGGCTACTAGAATATCGAAAATACCATCCCACATCACGCCTTCTTCAAGGATAAAGAATTCTAGAAAAATAAAGTGAGTGGCTTGTCTTAATTCTTTGAGTAATGCTTCATAAAAAGTTTCACCCACATGAAAGTATTGAGTCTGCGTGTTTTCATAGATGGGGTGATAAGTTTTTTCTTCCAAATAATGCATGGTCCCAAAAGCACGTTCATCATGTCGTTTGATGCGCTGTAACAATTCTGGATTGATTTGCAGGTATGCTCTTAAACGTTCGTGTTCTTTGTTGAGGATGGTTCGCATTTTTTTGGTGGGTCGCTTGTTTCCAAACAACAAGTAAAAAAGCCCACCAAAGAGCGGCAGTGCCATAATTAAAATAATCCATGATATTTTAACGGAAGCATTGACATCGTTCACAACAATGTAAAGCACCATTAATAAACTTAACAAGGCAAAGCCAACTGAAATGATTGTTGAGTAGCTTGTGAGTTTAATTAAAAAGACGATGAACCACACAAGTTGCGCTAATAATAAGATACTGGTAATAAAAATACGATGACTAATTAATTTCAATACTTTCATGATGAAGCTCCTTATGTAAACTACCCATTGATTATACCAAAAGCTTTTGTCTCAGTCCTTTATGGTCATTATTTAGACAATAAAAAACACCTAATTCAATTAGGTGTTTGAAAGTTGTTATTTCACTGATTCCACAATCTGATCGCCATGTTTTACCTGTGTCATCGTGATAAAGGAGACGATCACAAAGAAGGTGGCGTATGGAAACAAGACCCGGTAATCGATTAAATCAAACAAGTAGCCGGATAAAATCGGGGTCACAATTTGTGCCGACATGGAAAAGGTGTAATACAAACCGGTGTATTTTCCCACATCCCCTGATTTGGCCATTTCCAATACCATTGGTAAGGAGTTCACGTTGATGGCTGCCCATGCGACACCCGCTAACACGAAGTTAACGTAAAGGAAAGGACTGAAGTGGGTGTAAAAGCCAGCGGTTAAGAACACCGCCGCAAGCAAGGTGACACCAATTAAAATTGTAAGTTTACGTCCATACTTTGATGCGAATTGGCCAATTGGAATAAAGGCAAAGATGGCACCGACATTCGCCACTAACAAGATGGCGGATGCTTGCGAGCCACTCAAGCCAATTTGAATGGTTGCGTAACGCGAAAACGCCGAGATGACAGCGTTGTAACCCATAAACCAAAAGGCAATGGAAAACAAAATAAAGGTCAAGGATCGCTTCACATCTTTAGGGAGTTCATGCGTGTCTTCATCTTCTTCAATTTCAACGACACCATACCTAATGGTATCTTCTGCCATTTCTTTCGCCCATTGATTTTCACGAATCGTGACCATCATCACCACAAGTCCTAAGAGCATCAAGCCACCAATTAAAAGATAAACGGGGTAGTAACCCATTTTAGTGGGATCAAGCAAGGTGAGGCCCGCTAGGGCGATGACACCGCCGACAGCACCCATCAGGTTAATGATGGCGTTCCCTTTGGAGCGCAGTGGTTTAATGGTGATGTCAGGCATCAAGGCAACCGCCGGTGAACGATAGGTTGCGACAAAGATCAGCACCACACCCAGGGCTACAATAAAGAGCGGTAGACTCTTGGATGCGGCCGCGTATGGCAACAGCAACATTCCCACCACCGTGGCGATGGTTCCCACAATAATAAAGGGCATCCGTTTACCGACTTTGGTCATGGTCTTGTCAGAGATCGCTCCAAACAAGGGGAGCATAAACAAGGCCAGGATGTTATCAAGTGACATGACAACACCAGAGACGGTATCAGAGATTCCCAAATCATTTTTCAACATCAAGGGAATCGCAAAGTCATACAATTGCCAAAAACTGGAAATGGTCATGAATGCAATTCCAACCAACAAGGTTCGTTTAATATTAAGTTTCATGGTTTCGTTCTTCCTTTTAGTAGTATTTTATCATATTTAATGTGACTAAAGTATCACGCGTATGTTTTCTTGGTGTTTCACCACCACCGGCGAATGTTTATGAAAGTAATCAGCCAGGATTTGGGTCATTTCAGCCTGTCCGGAAAAGAGTGTTTTTGCTTCAAGAACCATGTGATAATCACCACCGCCCATAGCACGGTAATTGCTCATAACAACGCTTAAGATGTCTGTGTCTAAAACGGGTTGCTGCTTATGTTTTAAATCCAGGATACGACTTCCAATTGGGTTGGATACTTTAATGGTGTAGGTGACACCATCAAACATGTCGTAATTGTAGTGTTGCGGTTTTGGAAAGGCAAAGCGGTCCGTGACTTTGATGCGACCTTGATCATCAACATCAAAGTATTGTGCGGCATGTTCCATCATGGCCTTAAGTTGTGCGCCGGTCATGGCTTTGACCACCAGTGTGTTTGGATACACGTAGGTGCTGACTAAATCGCGCATGGTGATGCTTTGATTAAAGCCAAGTGCGCCATTGAAGAGGGCCACGCATGAAAGATCAGCACCGGTTGCATCCATTTGTACGTGATTTAAAAAAGAAATGAGCGGATGTTTGTGCAAGCGTGCTTGAAATTCATCGTGCACCAATAAGTCATGGTCT
>JAAZGU010000152.1 GCA_012511085.1 Erysipelothrix sp.
AAGATTAAAAGGTCATTGATGACCTTTTTTTAAAGGAGCTGTATGGATAAGATTATTTCAATCGGGATCATAGGTCCTGGGAAAATCGCCCCACGTTTTGTTGGAGGCGCTGCTTTTGTGGATAACGTAAGTATTGATGCGGTGTATGGCCGTAGCTTTGAGAAAGCAAAGCGCTTTGCCAAACAACATAACATCTCCACAGTTTATGAAACTTTGGAAGCATTTTTAGCAGATCCAAGCATTGATTTAGTCTACATTGCGACACCGGTGGTGGTCCATAAAGAACAAATCATGGCATGCCTTCATGCCAAAAAACACGTTTTGTGTGAAAAACCAATGTTGGTTACAGAAAGTGAAGTCAATGATGCTTATGCTTTGGCAAAAGCACAAGATGTGCTTTTGATGGAAGCTCAGAAAGCACCGTTTCTACAAAGCACACAATGGGTCAAAGAAGCAATTAAAAAAGGAACGATAGGAGATGTTTCTTATATTGAGGCTAGCTATGGCTTTCGTAGTTCATTTTCAAAACTGCATTGGGCTTACGATGCAAATGGGGGAGGATCACTTTGGGTTTTGGGTGTTTATCCCATTGCCTTCTTCTTGAGTGTGTTGTCTGATGACGACATTGTCTCCTATTCGCGTAAAATTCAACTCTTGAAACAAGGTAGTGATGCATTTGGTCATTTACAAGTGCAAACTGAAAGTGGCATTGTCGGTTCGTTAAGCAGCAGTTTGATCGCCGATCAAATCAACAGCGCCCGTGTGTATGGCAGTGAAGGGATGATCATCGTGGATCATTACTGGAAGAGCACGAGCCTGCGTTTAATTTCATATTCGGGTGACATTGAAACCTTGCATTTTGATGACCCTTCTGATTTTACACCTTACATTCAACACGCGGTTGAACGCATTGAAAAAGGACTCACGCAGAGTCCCATTTACAATCAATATCATAGTTTAAAGCAAGTTCAGCTGATTACATCCACGTAATTTTGCGTTCTTCTTTGTTGAGAATGCGACTGATGTTGGAGCGATGCCGCACGATTACAATCAGTGCAATCAACAAAAATGAAAAGCTGTAGAGTAGATTATCTTGCAGCACAAATAAAATAATGGTGCTGACAGTGACAAAACTTAAGGATGCTAAGGATGCCATCTTAAAAAGATAGAGCATGCCAAAAAAAGTGATGCCAGCAATCAAGACAATTAACCAGCCGTTTTGGTTTACAAACAAGGATAAACCCAACAAATAACCGGCTGCGGTGGAAACCGCTTTGCCGCCTTTAAACTTAGCGAACAAGGGGTAACAATGACCCAGGGTTGCCCCAATTCCAGCGTAGATGGCAGTTGATTTGTCAGTGAGCCACACTGCCAACAACATCGCCACTAAGGCCTTGGATAAATCAAGCACGGCAACACTCAAACCAGCTTTGGCACCCAAGGTGCGGCCGGTGTTGCTGGCGCCTAAATTACCGGAGCCATGTTCACGCACGTCGGTGTTATAAAACAACTTACCAACGACGAGGGAAAAGGGAATGGATCCAAAGAGGTACCCCAATAATAAAGCCACGAGTCTATTCATGATTTCACCTCGAAACTATTTTATCATAAGTGATATGTTTTTTCACAAGTGCTACCATCTTTATTTAAAATAGGTTAAAATAATAATTAGTGAATTATATAAGAGAAAGGTTTTTATGAGCAACAACAACGTTTACAATGAAGCAAGCATTGAAATATTAGAGGGCTTAAATGCGGTCCGCAAACGCCCGGCCATGTACATTGGTTCCACCGATCACAAAGGCCTGCATCATTTGGTGTGGGAGATTTTAGACAATGCGATCGATGAAGCCTTAAATGGCTATGGCAAGCTAATTCAGGTCACCATTGAAAGTGATGACACCATTAAAATCGAAGATGAAGGACGGGGGATGCCAAGTGGTAAACATGCCAGCGGCATGTCCACCTTGGAAGTTATTTTCACGACCCTGCATGCCGGTGGTAAGTTTTCAATGGAGGGCGGTTATAAGACCAGCGGGGGCTTGCATGGTGTTGGCGCCAGCGTCGTGAACGCGCTGTCAAGCTTTTTGGAAGTCACGGTTGCCTACAATCAAAACATTTCGCAAATTCGCTTTGAAAAAGGTGGCTCTAAAAAAAGCCGGGTGAAACAGCTAGGCCCGACCAACAAATCGGGAAGCACCGTGCGGTTTCAATTTGATCAAAGTATTTTCAAACAAAGTAAATTTGATTATGACATCATTGCGCAACGTTTAAAAGAAAGCGCCTATTTGCTGGAAGGCGTCACGTTTGTGATTTCAGATCTCAGAACCAACAAGCGTGAACGTTTCCACTTTACGGATGGCATGACGTCCTTTATCAAAGACATCAACGAATCTAAAACAGTCTTGCATCAACCGATCATTATTAAAAAGACAAGCCATGACATGCAGGTGCAGGTCGCTTTGCAATGGAGTGAAAGCTACCAAGAAGAAATCTATTCCTTTGTCAACTTGGTGCGCACCAAAGATGGGGGCACCCATGAAGTTGGCCTCAAAAGTGCGATCACCAAAAGCATCAATGAATTTGCACGTAAAAACGACTTACTTAAAGAACGCGACAAAAACTTTGATGGCAGCGATGTGCGTGAAGGTCTCAGTGCGATTGTCATGGTCTTTATCAATGAAAGCATTCTTCAATTTGAAGGGCAGACCAAGGGTAAGCTTGGGACGCCAGAAGCTAAAAGCATTGTTGAAAATGTGGTGCTTGAAAGTTTTGGTTTTGCCCTGGAAGAAAACCGTAATTTTGCGATTGACTTAATTAAGAAAATTCAAAAGGCGGTCCTGGCCCGGGCCGCAGCTCGGAAAGCACGCGAACAAGCGCGCCAGGGTAAATCCAATCAAAAATCAGCCCGTTTACTGGCGGGCAAATTAGCGCCAGCCCAACAAAAAAATAAAAATAAAAATGAATTGTTTTTGGTGGAAGGCGATTCCGCTGGCGGCAGCGCCAAACAAGGGCGTGATTCCAAGTTCCAAGCGATTTTACCACTGCGTGGTAAGGTGCTGAACACTCAAAAAGCATCCTTGAGTGATGTTTTAAAAAACGAGGAACTCAACTCTATCATCCATACCATCAACGCCGGTGTCGCTCAAGAATTTGAGCTGAAAGATTGCGCCTACGATAAAATTATTATCATGACGGATGCGGATACCGACGGGGCTCACATTCAAGTCTTGTTGTTG
>JAAZGU010000153.1 GCA_012511085.1 Erysipelothrix sp.
TCATGAGCTTCATCATTTGATCAAATTTGTCTGAATCAAAATCAGAATACATGTCGTTGAAGTAGGTCCTCATATAATTGCCATTCACTTTGCCATCAATGTAATTAATATCAGGTAAATAAGAAATCAGTGCCTTACTTTCTTGATTAATCGCATGTTGGTTGATGGACACATCACCATCAAAATCACGCAGTAACCCAACCAAAATTTTCATGAGGGTTGTTTTACCCGAACCATTGGGTCCACATAAACCAATAATCTTCCCCGCAGGCAACTCGAGATTAACACCATCCAGTGCCTGCGTTTTTCCATAACGTTTGCTAACGTTGACAATTGAAATCACGTTTGTTCACCTTCACCTTTCAATAAGCGCAACACATGCGCTTCATTATATCCTATTTCATTTGCTTTTTTAAAAAAAGTTGCTTTCGCCTGGTCAAACATGGCTTGCTTTAAGGCTTCAATCAACGCCTCATCATCACACACACGCTTACCCAAGGTGCCATCATTAATCAACAAACCTTGAGCTTCCAGCTCACTCAAAGCCCGCAACACGGTGTTGGGATTTACTTGGTATTGCAGCGCTAAATTACGCACACTATCGATGACACTGTTGGCAGGCCACTGTCCGGAAACAATATATTGTTGAAATAGTTCAATAAGTTGAATGTATATCGGTATTTTCTTTTCAAACATAAGGCTCCCTTCTGTATCACTTGATTAATACATTAATACAGCCGCGAGCTTTTGTCAAGAAAAAAGCGATGTGATGTCACATCGCTTGTAAACATTGATTAATTTATCAATTATTTATTGTTTAAGGCTGCATGTGCGGCCGCTAACCGTGCAATCGGGACCCGATACGGTGAGCAGGACACGTAGTCAAGACCCACGCGGTGGAAAAAGTCAATGGAACTTGGATCACCACCGTGTTCACCACAAACACCTAACTTGAGATCTGGACGCCCTTCTAAGCCGCGGTCAACCGCTAATTTAACGAGTTGGCCAACGCCACTTTGATCAAGACGTGCAAATGGATCTTGTTCTAAGATATTCTTATCGTAATAATGGGTTAAGAAACCAGCCGCATCATCACGGGAGAAACCAAAGGTCATTTGCGTTAAGTCATTGGTTCCAAAGGAGAAGAATTCTGCTTCTTTGGCAACTTCATCCGCTAACAAGGTCGCACGCGGAATTTCAATCATGGTACCAACCATGTATTTCAAATCTGAATTTTCACGCTTGATGATTGCATCCGCAGTTTCCGTAACCACCTCTTTGACATAGGTGAGTTCACGCACTTCACCAACCAATGGAATCATAAGTTCTGGAACAATCTTCCACTCTGGATGTTTCTTGCTGACGGCAATCGCCGCTTCAATGATTGCTTGTGTTTGCATGGCTGCAATTTCTGGATAAGAAATCGCTAAGCGTACCCCACGGTGACCCATCATTGGGTTAAACTCATGGAGGGAATCAATAATAGATTCCAATTCATGAACTTCAACGTCCATTTCTTTCGCTAACTCTTCGATGTCTTTACCATTGGTAGGTAAAAATTCATGCAACGGTGGATCTAAGTAACGCACCGTGATTGGTAGATCACGCATGGTTTCAAAGAGCGCCTCAAAGTCAGCCCGTTGAATTGGTAATAATTTCGCTAACGCACGTTCGCGTTGTTCTTGATTTTTCGATAAAATCATTTCACGCATGGCTTTGATACGATTGCCTTCAAAGAACATATGTTCGGTCCGAACCAGTCCAATGCCTTGCGCACCAAAATCGACTGCTTGTTGAGCATCGTTAGGATTGTCGGCATTAGCACGAATATCCAAACGTCTAAACTCATCAGCCCAGCTCATGACGGTTTCAAAATAACCCGTAATTGATGCTGGCTCTGTTAGAATTGGTTGACCATAAATAAAGCCGGTGGTACCATCCAAGGAAATGTCATCGCCTTCTTTGAAGTGTTGGCCACCAAGTTCAAAGGAACCATCTTGTAAGAATTTAATATCGCCACAACCGGCAACACAGCAGGTTCCCATGCCACGTGCCACAACGGCAGCGTGCGAAGTCATTCCACCACGTGCGGTGAGAATTCCTTCAGAAACATGCATTCCTTCAATGTCTTCCGGGGATGTTTCCAAACGTACGAGCACAACTTTCTCACCTTTTTCTGCCATGTGCACCGCAGATTCAGCGGTCAGGGCAACCTTACCGGTTGCAGCACCTGGTGATGCAGGTAAGGCTTTACCAATCGGCTCCACTGCTTTAAGCGCTTCTGGATCAAAATGCGGGTGCAACAAAGAATCAAGTTGTGCAGGGTTAATTTGCAACAATGCCTCTTCCTTCGTCAACATGCCTTCTTCGTGTAAATCAACTGCAATTTTTAGAGCAGCTGCCGCGGTCCGTTTACCAGAACGGGTTTGCAGCATGTATAATTTACCGGATTCGATGGTAAATTCCACGTCTTGCATATCCTTATAATGCGCTTCTAATTTATCACAAATCTCTTGGAATTCATCGTAAACTTCTGGCATGATGCCCTTTAATTCACTGATATCACGTGGTGTCCGAATCCCAGCAACCACGTCTTCCCCTTGGGCGTTCATTAAAAACTCACCATACAGCTTGTTTTCACCGGTCGCTGGGTTACGTGTAAAGGCCACCCCCGTACCACAATCATCGCCCATGTTACCAAACACCATCATTTGAATGTTAACGGCGGTCCCCCACGTTGAAGGGATGTCGTTTAAACGACGATAGTATTCAGCGCGTGGGTTGTTCCAAGAACGGAAAACCGCTTTGACCGACTCCAACAATTGGAAGCGGGCATCGCTTGGGAAATCTTCTTTTTTATTTTCATAGTAGTAAGCTTTAAAACGTCTCACCATTTCTTTGAAATCATCGGCTGTAAACTCTGAATCCAAAATGATGTCACGTTCCTGTTTCATTTCATCAATGATGACCTCAAAGGTATGTTTTGGAAGTTCCATCACCACATCCGCAAACATTTGAATGAAACGTCGGTAAGAATCGTACGCAAAACGTGCATTACCGCTTAATTTCGCAAGTGATTCCACAACCTCATCGTTTAATCCTAAGTTTAAGATGGTATCCATCATACCCGGCATTGACGCCCGGGAACCCGAACGCACTGACAGCAACAAGGGGTTGGATGCATCTCCAAACTGCTTGCCTGATAGGGCTTCAATTTCCGCAACATTCGCGAAAATTTGGTCAATGACTGCTTGGTCCATGACCTGATCATCATCGTAGTATTTGTTGCATGCTTCCGTGGTGACCACAAAACCTTGTGGAACTGGAAGACCAAGGTTGGTCATTTCCGCGAGGTTTGCGCCCTTACCACCGAGCAATTCACGCATGCTACCGTTTCCTTCAGAAAACAAATATACGTATTTCTGACTCATATTTCCTCCTTATTATTTATCTTTTAAAATAACCTTCACTATTATATCAAAAAAGCGCACTCGTTACCATCATAAGTGCCGCTTTTGACAGCATTCATTTAACTTGCAAATCTTTTAACTTTTCCATGAGCACCGCATGCTGGCGCTGATACTCTTCATACTTGGCTTTTTCCGCAGCCACCTTCTCTGGTTTTGCCTTTTTTATGAAGTTTTCATTGCTCAACATACCCTTGGAACGCTTGAGTTCTTTTTCTAAAACTTGAATCTGTTCTTGCAGTTGCGTCATCTCTTTTTCCACATCTTCAATGTTTTCATTGATGATGTGCAAGGTACCCGAAAGCATCGGAGACACCAAAGTATCAACCTCTGCCATGGCCACCAATTCAAAATTGACGAAGTGTGCTAAGACTTGCTGGATGTAAGCATCAAAATCGATGAGTTGATCATCTTGATCAGTCGCCCACCCTTTGAGGGGCACATCGCGCTTGACATCGCGGGATAATCGCAACTCCCTTAAACTTGAAATCATGCTAATTAGCTGGTCCACTTGTTTAAAGTCGTCCCCTTCATTATCCAGTGGTTTTGGCCACTCACTAATAACGATACTTTCTTTTTGTGTGAGCGTTTGATAGATTTCTTCCGATACAAACGGCATGAATGGATGCAAGAGCTTCACAATCGCTTCCAAAGCTACATAAAGCGTGTATTGGGTTGCGGCTTTCGCCTGCGGGTCATTCCCACTTAAGGTAACTTTGCTCAATTCAATGTACCAATCGCAAAAGTCATCCCAAATAAAGCTCACCAACTCGTTACCAACAA
>JAAZGU010000154.1 GCA_012511085.1 Erysipelothrix sp.
CATCCAATAATTGAGTAATTATCAAGTCTAAAAGTTGTTTTATCACACGTGAGTAAAGGATGGGATCTATGACTAACAACCTTTCCGACTACAAAGATTTAAAAATTTTAATAATCGACAACGATAGTACCAACAGCAATTTTGTTGAGCAGCTGTTGAAAAATGAAGGTTATCAAAAAATCAAAAGTGTGTTGAATGTACGTGAAGCACCACAAACCTATTTGGACTATAATCCAGATTTGGTCTTGCTTGACTTAGAAATTCCACATGAACATTGTTTAGCAATTTTTGAACAATTGCAGGCCATTAACACCAAATCAATTTTACCAACCATCTTAATGATGGAGGCTGATGATACCCATTGTAAATGCGAAGCACTTAATCTCGGGATTCAACATGTCATCGAAAAGCCAATTAACCATAACATTTTACTAGCAACCATCCGTAATATGTTGCGATTAACAGACTCATACAATAAAACGCAATCGCTGCTTTCAAGCCACATGCAGAAAACTGAAGAGAAACTTATTGAAAGTTTGTTATTGTCGATTAAACTGCTTGGCCAAGAAACAGAACGTCATATTCAACGCGTAAGTGAAATTGTTTATATTTTAGCGATGGGCTTAAACATAGATGAAGCAAGCGCAAGGTCATATGCAAAAGCAAGTCAATTGCATGACATTGGAAAAACCCACATCCCGGCAGAAATCTTGAAAAAACCAACCCGCCTCGATGTGGATGAGTGGACGATCATGAAACAACACACGCTCCTAGGTGAACAAATTCTTAATTCTTTCCAAGGACAAACGATTCATATCGCAAGCATCATTGCGCGTACTCACCATGAAAACTGGGACGGTACTGGCTATCCTTGCCGCCTATCTAAAAATCGAATTCATATCGCTGGGCGCTTACCTGCAATCGCTGATGTCTTTGATGCCTTACTAATGAAACGTCCTTATAAAGATGCTTGGAAACTCGAAACTGCCATCGATTATATTAAAACAGAAAGTGGTAAGAAATTTGATCCTGCGATTGTGAACGTTTTCGTCAACCAACTTGAAAAAATTATTGCTTTGTACAATTAAAGCAAGGGGTTATAATAGAAATACAACTAAAAAAGGAGTTTTATGAAGCATAAGATAAACAATCACTTTATTAACGCAGCCCCCTTTGGATATGGCATCTTTAAATATGTTGCTGATAATGCTTTGAAACTTGTTAATTGTAACGACAAGTTTTCCAAAGCCTTGGGGTTATCTGAACATGATAAAGGATTAACTTTAAATAAACACACTTCTCAAAATTTATTTCAATCGCTTTGTTTGGATGCCATGCAGCATTTAATTGAATCACATTTGACAAATTTCAACACCGTGAAGTTTGGTTATCATTTAAATTTACAACTTCAAACAATTAACGATGATGTTTTTATTTTTGTGTTGTTAATTGCAGATCCAGAACAAATTGACACACCCCACAACAACGCGGAAGTCATTGTCCATACAAATAATGAGATGTTTTTTGTATCCAATCAACAAGGCGAAATTTTGTTTTCAAATAAAACAGCGCGTGATATCTTAGGGTACACGAGCACTGAATTAAACGCCATGCATTTTTATGATTTATTTCCAAAGCATCTACAAAAAGAAGCGATGCAAACCTGCATTCAAAATGCACAACCTGAAATCAAAGTTTGCTCTTTGCCGATTTTAAAAAAGAATGGCAAACTTTTAGCAATCGATACGCACATATGGTTAGGTCATTGGGATGGTAATGAGTACGTTTTCTCCTTAACTAAAAATTTGTTTGCCGAAAGTGAAATTTCCTTGAAACTACGTAAAATTTTCAACCTCACTCCTATCCCAATGGCTATTGTTTCCATAGAAGATGGTCTAATATCACAGATTAATTCAGCGTTTATGGATGTGTTTGGTTTTGTTGAAGCTGAAGTCGTCGGACAATCAATTAACACCTTGCATATTTTTGAAGAAGCAACAACTTTTGAGCACATTAAACATGAATTGCACAAAAAAGAAAGTTTAAGTAATTTCACATTGTTTTTACGAAACAAAAATCAAGCACTCGTGCCCAGCTCTTTGACAGCTGAACCTATCGACTTACAAAACAAAAAGTTTGTCATGACCTTTTTGCTTGATTTGGCAGATGATACCCATCAAAAAGAAAAACACACCAATGACAATCGTTTACAGGACCTGCTTTTGGAATTGGCAGGACGCTACATCAACATCCCCTTAAGCGATATGGATCGTGAAATCAACGCGTCTTTAAAGTTAATTGGACAATTTGTTAAAGTGGATCGCGTGTATGTCTTTCGATATGATTTTGAAGCACAAACCACAACCAACACGCACGAATGGTGCCGGGATTTAGTTTCACCACAAATTGATAGTTTACAAAATGTTCCCATTAAAAACATTCCGAATTGGGTTGGAACGCATATCCAAGGCAAATCACTAATTATTAAAGATGTTTTAGCATTAGATCCTAAAACCGAAACAATCCGGCAATCGCTTGAATCACAAGGTATAAAAAGCCTTGTGACGATTCCGATGATGTATGAAGGCGCATGCATTGGATTTGTTGGTTTCGATTCTGTCTTTAATCTTCGAAGTTACACTGAAAATGAAATTAATCTCCTTAAATTTTATGCGCAAATTTTAGTGAATTTACACTTGCGTAAAAACCATGAGAAACAGCTCTTAAAAGCAAAAACGGATGCCATCAAAGCCAATCAAGATAAAAACCTATTTATCGCAAAGATAAGCCATGAAATGCGAAACCCCCTCAATGGCGCATGGGGCTTCATCGACTTACTGAATCAAAATGTTCAGGATGGCAAAGCGAAAGAATATGTAAAGCACACGATGGAATCCTTAAAAGATGCAATCCAGATTTCAAATGATTTACTTGACATAGCCCGCATTGAATCCAATCGTTTTGTTTTTAAATACGAGGCGGTAAACGTGCATCATCTCTTAAGTGAAACACTCAAACAACACACACCTGCTCTTTCAGAACATCAAATCCGTGTTGAAAAAGATATTGACAAGCTTATGTATCAAGTCATGAGTGATGAAGGCCGTTTGAAACAAATTCTTAACAATTTGCTCATGAACGCCATCAACCATGCACAGGCACAAACCATCACTTTGGGTTGTAAGGTTGAAAATGAAAACAATTATTTTGTCCAATTGTTGTTTTATGTTCAAGATGATGG
>JAAZGU010000155.1 GCA_012511085.1 Erysipelothrix sp.
CCAAATGACTTTGTTTTCCTATTTGGATTACTGCAAGAGTGCCATGGGCAGTCGCTTATTAAAACAATGGATTGTGGAACCGCTTTATAACCGTGATGCGATTTTACAAAGGCAACAAAAAGTCGGTTATCTCATGAAAGAATATTTAATGTTGAATGACATTCAAAAAGCATTGAATGATGTGTATGATTTGGAGCGCATTGTTACAAAAATAGCCTTTAAACGTGCCAATCCACAAGATTTATCGCAA
Source organism: Erysipelothrix sp. (assembly GCA_012511085.1). Classification (GTDB taxonomy): domain Bacteria; phylum Bacillota_I; class Bacilli_A; order Erysipelotrichales; family Erysipelotrichaceae; genus UBA6182. The sequence goes on from JAAZGU010000155.1 coordinate 251, forward strand.
TTAAAAACAACGCTTGAAAAAGCGCAAATCATCATTAACACCCTCAGTGAACATGAACCCTTTTTCTATTTGAAGGACGTTGATGTTTTAAAAGATGTGTATCTATATTTAGAAAAGGCATTAATGACACCACCGCCAGCAACCATTAAAGAGGGTGACATCTTCTTGGATGATTATGATCCTGATATTAAAAAGTTTCGAAGCATCACTCGTGATGGCAGCCAGTGGTTGTTGGAGTTTGAACAAGAAGAGCGTGAAAGAACGCAAATTAAGAATTTAAAAATTGGATACAACCGCGTTTTTGGTTATTATATCGAAATTTCAAAAGGCAACCTTGATTTAGTCAAAGATGAATTTGGCTACATCCGTAAACAAACCCTGGTCAATGCGGAGCGTTTCATCTCAGATGCCCTCAAAGCCAAAGAAGATGAACTCTTGCATGCTAAGGACAAGTTGTTTGCACTGGAAGAACAACGCTTTATGGAATTGCTTGATCAATTGCAGGAGCACATTTTGAAGCTGCAAACTTTAGCTGATCATCTTGCGATCATTGATGTTTACGCTGCGTTTGCGCAAATCAGTTTAAAGAAACGCTTTGTAGCGCCTACTTTTAATGATAAACAAACCATCGACGTTAAAGCCAGCGTGCATCCATTGTTAGAAAGTGTGAAGTTAAAGCAAAAAGTCGTGGCTAACGATTGGCAAGCAAGGGCTGATCAGCATGTCTTTATTTTAACTGGCCCTAACATGGGTGGTAAAAGCACCTACATGCGGCAGTTGGCTTTGCTAGTAATCATGGCACAAATGGGCTGTTATGTACCGGCAAAAGCAGCTGATTTACCCTTGTTTGATGCGATTTACACACGCATTGGCGCTTCCGATGATATTTTAAGCGGGCAATCGACCTTTATGGTTGAAATGCTGGAGGCCAACGTGGCATTGAGTCAAGCCAGCGCCAATTCCTTAATTTTATTTGATGAAATTGGAAGGGGTACCTCGACTTACGATGGCATGGCATTGGCGCAAGCCATCATTGAATATATCACTACAAGCATTAAGGCAAAAACAATTTTCTCAACTCACTATCACGAACTCACAAGTTTGGCAGAAGTTTTACCAACCATTGAAAACCTCGTGACACGTGTGATTGAAAAAGACGGTGAGATTGAGTTCTTATATCGGATTCGTCCTGGTAAAGCAGAACAATCCTACGGTGTGAACGTCGCAAACATCGCACAGTTACCAGAAGGGGTCATTGCACGGGCAACGCAGTTGGTGCAACAACTTGAAAGTAAGCGTAAACACGTGCAACAATCGCTTGATATTGTGGAGATGGAAGTGATTCCAAAACCACTTAAAGCGGTGCAAGATTTGCTTACGAGTGTTGATGTGAATCAAATGACACCCATCCAAGCCATGCAGTTTTTGGATGAACTAATCAAACAAGCAAAGCAGGTGAAATAATGGGTAAGATTCGTCAATTAGATAGCCACCTCACCAACATGA
>JAAZGU010000156.1 GCA_012511085.1 Erysipelothrix sp.
CCAAATGACTTTGTTTTCCTATTTGGATTACTGCAAGAGTGCCATGGGCAGTCGCTTATTAAAACAATGGATTGTGGAACCGCTTTATAACCGTGATGCGATTTTACAAAGGCAACAAAAAGTCGGTAATCTCATGAAAGAATATTTAATGTTGAATGATATTCAAAAAGCATTGAATGATGTGTATGATTTGGAGCGCATTGTTACAAAAATAGCCTTTAAACGTGCCAATCCACAAGATTTATCGCAATTAAAAACAACGCTTGAAAAAGCGCAAACCATCATTAACACCCTCAGCGAACATGAACCCTTTTTCTATTTGAAGGACGTTGATGTTTTAAAAGATGTGTATTTATATTTAGAAAAGGCATTAATGACACCTCCACCAGCAACCATTAAAGAGGGTGACATCTTCCTGGATGATTATGATCCTGATATTAAAAAGTTTCGAAGCATCACCCGTGATGGCAGCCAGTGGTTGTTGCAGTTTGAACAGGAAGAGCGTGAAAGAACGCAAATTAAGAACCTAAAAATTGGATACAACCGCGTCTTTGGTTATTACATTGAAATCTCAAAAGGGAACCTTGACTTAGTCAAAGATGAATTTGGTTACATACGCAAACAAACCTTGGTCAATGCAGAGCGGTTTATTTCAGATGCCCTCAAAGCCAAAGAAGATGAACTCTTGCATGCTAAAGATAAGTTGTTTGCCCTGGAAGAACAACGTTTCATGGAGTTGCTTGATCAATTGCAGGAGCACATTTTGAAGCTGCAAACTTTAGCTGATCATCTTGCTATTATTGATGTTTACGCTGCATTTGCGCAAATCAGTTTGAAGAAACGCTTTGTAGCACCTACTTTTAATGATAAACAAACCATCGACGTTAAAGCCAGCGTGCATCCTTTGTTAGAGAGTGTGAAGTTAAAACAAAAAGTTGTGGCTAATAATTGGCAAGCACGAGCTGATCAGCATGTCTTTATTTTAACGGGTCCCAACATGGGTGGTAAAAGTACCTACATGCGGCAGTTGGCTTTGTTGGTAATCATGGCGCAAATGGGCTGTTATGTACCGGCAAAATCAGCTGATTTACCCTTGTTTGATGCGATTTACACACGTATTGGTGCTTCCGATGATATTTTAAGTGGACAATCGACCTTCATGGTTGAAATGTTGGAAGCTAACGTGGCCTTGAGCCAAGCCAGCGCCAATTCTTTAATACTATTTGATGAAATTGGACGCGGTACCTCGACTTACGATGGCATGGCACTGGCGCAAGCCATCATTGAATATATCACTACAAGCATTAAGGCAAAAACAATTTTCTCAACTCACTATCATGAACTCACAAGTTTGGCAGAGGTTCTACCCACCATTGAAAACCTTGTAACGCGTGTGATTGAAAAAGATGGAGAGATTGAGTTCTTATATCGGATTCGTCCTGGCAAAGCAGAACAATCCTACGGTGTGAACGTCGCCAACATTGCACAATTACCAGAAGGGGTCATTGCACGGGCAACACAGTTGGTGCAACAACTTGAAAGCAAGCGTAAACATGTGCAACAATCGCTTGACATTGTGGAAATGGAAGTGATTCCAAAACCACTTAAGGCCGTACAAGATTTGCTTATGAGTGTTGATGTGAATCAAATGACACCCATCCAAGCCATGCAGTTTTTGGATGAACTAATCAAACAAGCAAAGCAGGTGAAATAATGGGTAAGATTCGTCAATTAGATAGCCACCTCACCAACATGA
>JAAZGU010000157.1 GCA_012511085.1 Erysipelothrix sp.
CGTTATGAAGCGGCAGTTGCGGCTTATGAAACCACAACCACACAAACCTCCATCGCATCAAATGGTGTTAAAGCAGCTCAAGATCAAGTGGATCAAACCAAGCTGTATGCTGCCATCGATGGTGATGTCGTGGCGCTTTTACAAAATGTTGGTGATTTAGCCTTGCCTTTGATGCCCAGTGTGATTGTTGCATCCCAAGATAAGGTGGCGGTTTTTGGTTTGAGTCAAAGCACCGTCAATCAGGTTGCGAAAGATACTCCCGCAAAAGTAAACACGGAACATGAAAGTATTGCGGGGACCGTCAGCGATGTATCGATTTTACCTGATGAGACTTCGCGGACTTACGAAGCCCGGGTTGACATTGGCTTTCAAACAAACTTAAACATCGGAGAAACCGTCGAAGTTGTGGTTGAACTGCAAGAGATTGAAGGGGTGTGGATTGATTTAAATATTCTAAAAAACGATGGGCAAGATTATGTTTACATCGTTAAAGATAGTCGTGTGTGCAAGCGGGTCGTTGAAAGGGTGGCGATGCGTAATAATTTAGTGCTCATTAAAAATGTGCAAAAAGGTGATTTGATTGTCACGGAAGGCTTTAAAAACTTAAAAGTTGGCGATCAAGTCAACATCATTGAGGACCAACATGAGTAAAATTGTTGAAAAATTTATTAAATTTCGTCACATCGTTGTCATCATTCTTGTTTTCTTCATCTTTGCGGGCATCGGCGCTTATTTTGCGATTCCAAAACAAGAAAATCCAGACACTAATTTACCGGCTGCCCTAATCACAACGATTTATCCCGGAGCCACGACCATGGAAGTTGAAGAGTTTGTCAGTAAGAAGATTGAAAACAAACTGTATGAACTTCCTAACATTGATATGTTGAAGTCGTTTTCCTTTAACTCAGCCTCCATTGTCATTGTGATGTTTGAGGTTGATGCAGATCCCAAGGTTTCGCTTGATTTAGTGAACCAAGCCTTGGAAGAAGTCAAAGTGGATTTACCGCCACTTGCTTATGATCCTCAAATCGATACGGACTTAGCGGATGTTCCCCAATTCATTTTATCCTTGTCCAATCCGAATTTAGAATTATCCGATTTAGCGCTTTATGGTGAAGGCATTGCGGATCAACTGCTACCCTTAAGTGGCGTTATTCGCGTCGATGTTTTGGGTAAAGGGACCAAGCAAGTTGAAATTGATGTGAACATCGATGATTTGTATTTATATAAGATTTCAATTGAAAACATTGTGCAGTTGTTGCAGGCACAAAACTTAACGATTCCTTCAGGATCAATTGATTATGAAGATGGCAAAATTAACGTGCAAACGCCCGCAACCTTTCAATCGTTGGAAGACATTGAAAATATCGTCATTTCAGGTTCGCAAGAGCAAATCGGTTTTGTGTATTTGAAAGATGTGGCAAAAATATCGATTCAAACCAATTTTGAACGCTATTTTAAGCACAACGATGATTCTGCCATTTTTGTTGTGGGCTATTTTAACCCCAATGAAAATGCGGTTGCCATCGGGAAACAAGTTGATCAAAAATTAACACAAATTAAAAATCAATTGCCGGCAGATATCACTTTTGATGAAATGGTGCTGTCCTATCGTGATATTGAGCATTCCGTCAATTCATTCATTCGTGATTTATTTTTCTCAATCGGGTTAATTGTCTTTGTCGTGATGATTGGTGTGCAACTCCAAAACGCTATTATTGTTTCGATTTCATTACCATTGTCCATTTTTGCGACCTTTATCGTGATGTTGCTTTTAAAGATTGAATTTCATTTTATTTCAATTGCGGCTCTCATTATTTCTTTGGGGATTCTGGTCGACAACAGCATTGTCGTCACAGAGGCAATTCAATACCGGCTCAATGAAGATTATCCAATCATGGAAGCCGTGTTCATTGCGATTAAAGAGACGGCACGTCCGGTGTTTACCTCAACATTAACGACAATTGTGACCTTTGGCATCTTATTTTTTATTCCAGGTGTCATTGGAAAGACGGTTGCTACAATTCCGATTGTTGTCATCACGGCTTTATCGGCTTCTTATTTTGTGTCACTTTTTATTGTTCCGGTCTTAGCCACCTATTTACTTAAAAAAGAAGACACGTCGAAACAGAAAACAAGCAGGCGGACGTTTACGAAACGTTCATTTGAAAAAGCGCTTGATTTTGGTTTGGCAAATCCTAAGAAAGCCTTGCTTCTAGCTTCGGTTATTTTATTAGCATCCGTTGCTTTATTTAGTCAATTGGGCATGAGTTTTTTCCCAAACTCCGATAAAGAAATGCTTTATATTAATGTCCAAGCGGAACAAATGAACATTGATGTCACCAATGATGTCATGCAAGAAATTTCAGAAGTACTAAAACAGTTTGAACAAGTCAAAGAAATATACAGTGCAGCCGGTGGTGGCTTGCCTAAGTTTTTTATCACCACGCCTTTAATGACGCCTTCTGAAGATCAAGGCCAAATCCTTTTAAAGATTGATCGCAAAGGGCAATATCGTTCCAATGAAGAACTTGGGTATGCGATTCAACAGGCCCTTGATCAACGCTTGATTAACGCCAAAGCGGAAGTCAAATATTTAGAGTATTCGATGCCAACCGATGCCAGGATTGTCTTTAAAGTGTCGGGTGAAGACCTCGATGCGATGGTGGATGTTGCCACACGGATTGAGGAACTCTTAGAAGCACAAGCTGGGACCTTTTATGTGCGCAACGACTTTGTTGCGAACCAATATGAATACAAAGTAAACATTGACAATGATTTTCTGGCGACCACCGGAATTTTAAAATACGATGTTGTGAAGCAAATTAACACGGCTTTAATGGGCGCGCAAGCATCATCTTTAATCATCGATCACCACGAGTTGGACATCGTTGTCAAGGCAGACATTAATACCGTGGAAGATTTGTATCGCTTACCCATTAAGTCTTCAACCACGGATTCCTATTTACAATTGCGGCAAATCGCGGACGTGGATTTGGTATTGTCTTTACCATCGATTGCACGTCAAGATCGCTTGCGTACCATTACGGTGCTATCGGATGTGCATCCGGGTTATGTGGCGGCTTTTATTGAAAACAATGTTTTAAAGCAACTGAAAGCGGATGGTATTGACCACCACGTGACTGTTAAAACAGAAGGTGAACTTAAAAACATCCTTGATTTGGTTCAAAACTTAGGGATATCAGCTCTGGTTGCGATTGTTATTATTTATATGATTTTGCTGGTGCAGTTTGTAAAGTTTAAAAAGCCATTTATTATATTAGCATCCATCCCTTTATCATTAACAGGGGTTTTCTTAGGGTTGTATTTATTCCAGGTTGATATTCAAGCCATGGCATTGCTCGGTGCGGTTAGTTTAATTGGAATTGTTGTCAACAATGGAATCTTGTTGCTGGAAGTCGTAGAAGAACATTTGAAAGATGGTTACAGCTTAAATGCAGCGATTCGCCATAGCGTTGACGTGCGGTATCGACCCATCATTTTAGCGACGATCACAACAGAAATTGGACTCATTCCTTTGATTATTGCGAAAGACCCGATGTCGGCCCCAATGGCGCTTGTTTTATTCTTTGGTTTAGCATCATCAACAATCCTAACTTTGGTCATTGTTCCAGTTTTAGTTTCACTTTTATACGATGAAGGAAAAGCAAAAAAAATATCAAAAGCCGTGGAAGTATGATATTATTAATAGGTGAAAATATTGAGGTGAAAAATGGCTAAGCAAAAATTTGCATTGGATTTTGCCGGCAGGGAACTTATTGTTGAGACCGGTGAATTGGCCAAGCAAGCAAACGGATCAGTGTTGATTCGTTATGAAGATACGGTTGTGTTAACCGCGGCAACGGCGAGTAAACAACCCAAAGATTTGGATTTCTTTCCATTAACTGTTGCATTTGAAGAGAAACTTTATTCGGTAGGTAAAATTCCAGGTGGTTTCTTACGTCGCGAAGGGCGTCCCAGTGAACATGCGACCCTAACTTCGCGTTTGATTGATAGGACCTTACGTCCCTTATTTCCAGAAGGTTTTCGAAATGAAGTGCAAGTGATCAACATGATTCTCTCCGTTGATAACGATAACTCACCCGAAATGAGTGCCATGTTTGGATCATCCTTAGCACTCGGAATCAGTGACATTCCTTTTAGTGGACCGATTGCAGGTGTGACTGTGGGACGTGTCAATGGTGAATACATCATAAACCCGACAATTGAAGAGCTTGAACACTCTGATATTGATTTGGTTGTGTCAGGCACCAAAAACGCCATTAACATGGTTGAAGCAGGTGCAAAAGAAGTTGAAGAAGCAGACATGTTGGAAGCCATGCTTTTTGGGCATGAATTCATTAAACAATTGTGTGTGTTTCAAGAAGAAATTATCGCGGCGATTGGCATCGAGAAACAAGAAGTCGTCTTGTATCAAGTCGATGATCAATTAGAAACAGCCGTGCTATCAAAATATCAAAAACAACTCCAAGCAGCAGTCGCGATCAACGATCGAATTTTACGTTACGATACCATTGATGCGATCGAAGCGGAAGCTTTGGAGCATTTTGATGTTGAGTTAAGTGATGTGGCTGACAAAGAAAAATCATTAAAACAAGTGAAAGAAGTTTTAAAGAAAATTGTGTCGGATGAAATTCGACGTTTGATTACAGTTGATAAAGTAAGACCAGATGGCCGGCGTGTGGATGAGTTGCGGAATTTGGATTCCCAGATTGATTTACTGAATCGCGTGCATGGCAGTGCCATGTTTACGCGGGGCGAAACCCAAGTGATGTCAATTTGTACTTTAGGAGCCATGGGCGATAATCAAATCATTGATGATTTGACGCTTGTGGAGTTTAAGCGCTTCATGCATCATTACAATTTCCCGCTCTTTTCAGTAGGTGAGACCGGTCGGATTGGCCCTGTGAGTCGGCGTGAAGTTGGCCACGGTGCTTTAGGGGAACGTGCTTTATCTTATGTTTTACCCACACAAGAGGAATTTCCGTATGCGATTCGCTTGGTTGCGGAAGTGCTTGAATCCAACGGATCAAGTTCGCAAGCCTCCGTGTGTGCTGGTTCCATGGCCTTGATGGCGGCCGGTGTGCCAATCAAAGCAGCGGTTGCGGGAATTGCGATGGGACTTGTCACTTACGATGACAAATACCAAGTCTTAACTGATATTCAAGGCATCGAAGACCATTTTGGTGACATGGATTTTAAAGTTGCTGGGACTGCCAAAGGCATCACGGCGTTGCAGATGGACATTAAAATTGAAGGTTTAACCAAAGAAATTCTAGAAGAAGCGTTGACGCAAGCCAAAGTTGGGCGTGATCAAATTCTTGACAACATGAATGCGATCATCAGTGAATCACGTCCAGAAGTTGCGAAATACGCACCCAAGATTGCGCAAATGCAAGTTCCAATCGATAAGATTCGTGACATCATTGGCCCTGGTGGTAAGATCATTAACCAAATCATTGCGGAAAGCGATGATGTGAAAATTGACATTGAAGATGATGGCCGCGTTGTCATCTATCATCAAGATATTGAATCCATCAACAAGGCGAAAAGTCGCATTGAATTAATCATTAAGACCGCTGAGGTTGGTGAGATCTATGACGCCAAAGTGGTTCGCATTGAAAAGTTTGGTGCCTTTGTGCAGTTGTTTGAAGGCACGGATGGCTTGTTGCATGTGTCCAAGATTGCGCATGAACGGGTCGAAAAAGTGGAAGATGTGCTGGCAATTGGTGATATTGTGAAAGTAAAAGTGATCGATATTGATGATAAAGGCCGCGTTAATGTTTCACGCAAAGATTTATTAGAGCGTCCCAAACGTAAACCAAGAGAACGCCAAAAACGTAAACATGAACAAAAACAATGAGGAGGAATTATGGATTTTAAGAAACTGATGGAACCTTTTAAAGAGGAAATGATTCAAGATTTGGTGCAGTTAATTCGTTTTCCATCGCTTACGGATGAAGAACATGCGAGTGCTGATGCACCCTTTGGCCCCGCAATTAATGAATCCTTATTGTGGTTTTTAGAACGCGCCAAAGCGGATGGCTTCGATGTGGATAACGTCGATGGTTACGCAGGTATTTGTTCCTTTAATAGCGATGCGAAAACAAGCATTGGTGTGCTTGGGCATTTGGATGTTGTCCCGGTGGGGGAAGGGTGGACTAAAGATCCCTTCGGTGGCGAAATTGAAGATGGAATCTTGTATGGCCGTGGCAGTGGCGATGACAAAGGACCAACAATTGCGGCTTATTATGCCATGAAGCTTTTGAAATCACTACCACAAAAGCCCAAAAAGAAAATTGAACTTATTTTAGGAGTCGATGAAGAAACTGGCATGCGCTGCATGGATTACTACAAAGCGAACCGCAAAGTGGCGGATCAAGGCTTTGTACCGGATGCATCCTTTCCTGTCATTTACGGAGAAAAGGGGATTTTAAACTTTTCAATTTCTGGAAGAGCTACCAGTGTCATCCAACATTTGGTGGCCGGGGAACGCCCCAACATTGTCATTGGCAAAGCAACCGTAAAAATTGCGGGTGCTCATGACCAAGAAAAACTTGATTTTTATTGCCAGAGTCACCAAATTAAGGCAGAAGCACAAACAGAGGAAGATGGCGTTTCAATCACCTTTTATGGACGCTATGCGCATGCATCCTTACCAGAAAAAGGACTCAATGCAGCCTACCATGCGCTTAATTACGTTGGCAGTGCCTATGATGATGAACTTGCCCAACAGTTGGCAACTTTAGCAGTTGGTTATCTGGGTGAAGGTCTCAACATTGTCTTTAATGGCGTGTACATGGGCTTTTTGACCGCCAATTTAGGCATGGTGAACATCAGTGATGGCCAGTACCGACTCGTGATTGATATTCGTTATCCCAATGATTTACAATACGAAGCCTTAATGGGTGATATCAAGACACGCGTTAATGAAGTGAATGAAAGCATGCAGGTGGAAGTCTTAGCCCATAAGATGCCACACTTTGTTGATCCACAATCAGAGCTAGTGACAACCCTGGTGGATGTGTATCAAAAATACACGAATGATCACTTCACGCCCCCACTGACTATGGGGGGCGGTACTTACGCACGCACCTTAGATAATTTTGTCGCTTTTGGAATGAATTTTATTCATCATCCTTTACCTGATCATGTAGGCCAAGCCCATGAAAAGGACGAAGGTATTTATTTGGATGATTTATTTTTAGCAAGTGTTATTTATGCTGAGGCGTTGTATCGATTAGCCTATGAGAATTCGTAAGAAAAAGTGGGTTGAACCATTTTTAAAACTTGATCATCCTACTTACATTAAAGAACCTGAAACACTAATTAATCAGTGGCAATCAACCTTTAACAAAGGTTTTTTGCATTTAGAGATAGGTGCTGGGAAAGGCGATTATTGGCTCAACATGGCACGTCAACATCCACAGGCCTTATGGGTTGCCTTGGAAAAAGAGGAAACCGTGGGCGCGATGGCGATCCGCAAAGCTTACGCGTTTGATGTGGATAATGCGTTTTTCATCATTGATGATGCCAGTCGCATCACAGAATTTTTTGGTGAGCATGAAGTTGATATCATTCATTTAAATTTCAGTGATCCTTGGCCTAAAAAGAGCCATTGGCGGCGTCGTTTAAGTTCAGAAAGTTACATCGATGACTATCGTAAGATTTTAAAGCCGGATGGTAAAATCATCATGAAGACGGACAATCGCCAACTGTTTGAATATTCACTCGTGAATTTCAATCAACAGCGTTTCACTTTGGAAGAAGTGTACCTTGATTTTCGTGATGCTTATTATGAGAAAATAAATAAACTTGATGCGATTACGGAGTATGAACAACGCTTCATCGATTTAGAACAACCGATTTACCGTGGGATTTGGAGGAAACATGCCTAATTATCAAACATTAATGAACCATTTAGAAAACTTATGTTTATTGCCTGGGATTGCCAATCACGAAACACAAGTTGCCCAATACATGGAGCAGCACATGCAACCCTTTTGTGATGCGATTGTTAGAGACAATCTCGGAAGTGTGTTTGCCTTGAAAAAAAGCAAGGTCAAAAACGCTTTAAAGGTCATGGTTGCGGCTCACATGGATGAGGTTGGCTTTATTGTCAAAGACATCAATGCAATCGGTAATTTAAAGATTGCACCGGTTGGGGGTTGGTGGGCGCAAGTGTTGATGGCATCACCAATTTCCTTGTACAACGCTCAGGGTCAACGCTTTAAAGGTGTGATTGGGTCCATTCCACCGCATCTGTTGACACCAGAAAAACGCAATCAAGTCGTTGACATTGATGATTTGTTGGTTGACATCGGCATGACGTCGAAGGCACAAGTGCTTGAACATGGCATTAACGTGGGTGACATGATTGTTTTGGACAGTGAGTTCAACATCTTAAATGAACAGCGCATCATGAGCAAGGCCATTGATAACCGCTACGGATGCGCCATGAGTTTAACACTCCTAGAGGCACTGCAAGATGTGGATTTGCCTTATGATTTATACATTGGTGCTACGGTGCAGGAAGAAGTTGGCTTGCGAGGAGCACAAACGGCAGCCTACAAGCTTGATCCGGATGTCGCCATCATCTTTGATTGTTCACCCGCCAACGACGCGGATGGGAATCAAGATGAGCTAGGTAGACTTGGCGAAGGGGTTTTGTTGCGGTTTGTTGATCGTTCCATGATGCCCAACCGCTGCTTTTTGAAGTTGTTGAAAGACACTTGTATTGAACATGACATTCCACATCAATATTACTTGTCCTTGGGTGGTACCGATGCTGGTGCGATCCACAAGAGTAAAGCAGGGGTGCCAACCTTGAGTTTATGCGTGGTGGCGCGCAACATTCATACCAACCATGCCATCGTTGATATAAGTGACATTCATCATGCTTTTGATAGTGCCCAAGCACTGCTGCAAAAGTTGAATGAAAATATAATATTTGATATTATGAAGTGTAATCAATAGAGGTGATTCCATGCGTTATGTCATCCTAGTGGTGCTTGTGCTGCTGGTTGGTTGCACCATCGAGCCGGCGCAGATTAACGATGCAATTGACAAAGAAATAGAAGCATCCTTAAGCTTAAAAGCACCGGAAGTAAAAAATTATAAAACACCTTATTATAGTTTTTATTTGCCACCGCATGTCGGTGTTCGTGATTCCAATAAAATTGGAACAACCTTTATCAGTCAAAATCATGAAATTTTAATGAACATTGATATTCCGACGATCATCATGCGTCGTTATTACCGTTATGACTTAGAAAATAACATGCGCGTTTTTGATTTAGAAAAAGATGATTATCAATATCAAGGTAAGTTTGAAAACTTCGAAGGCGATGAGCTTGATTTTGAAGTGTTTATTAATGAGGATGATCAGAAGTACATTATTTTAGTTCACAGCAATCATGTGGTGCTTTCTAGTTGGGTGCCCTTATCGAATGTGCCTGCGATTTTGTCAGACATGTTGTTGTTGATGCGTTTCACCACGGTTGATGAACCAAAGATTGTCCAAACGTACTCACGTAAGCAAATTATTGATTATCAACAACAAGTTTTAGAAATGTTTGAACAAGTTGCCCCTGAATCGGGAACATTGTTGGATATGGATCGATTAATTAATGGCATGATTGAATTTCCGGATTTTGAAGATTTTGTGATTGATGATGATTACATCAATAGTCAAGATGAAAGTGAGCCAGGTGAATAGGAATGCTAAAAAAACTAATGTCGCTCTTGTTTGAAGAAGTTGATGTCGTTGAGGAAGTAAGCCCGCAACAAGAACCGATCAAGGAACAAACAATTGAGCTTGTGGAGGCCGAGCCTAAGGCGGAAGTGATGGAAGTGTTTGAACAAACGGAACTTCCTATCAAATCAAAATCAGTCTTTGTGGACTCCGATGATGATTTTGAGGCGCCCAAAATCCCACAAGAAGTTAAGGAAAAAGAAATCAAACCCAGTCATCCAGCACCTGATTATGAATTTTCTTCCAATATTAGCCCAATCTTTGGGAAAATCCCTGAAAAGGAGCGGGAACCAATTTTAGTGCAGTCTAAAATTGAGCTTGAAACCGAGGAAAGCATTTTAGGGACGATCATATCTCCCATTTATGGAATCACGAAGCAAAAACAAGTGAAACTTAAAGTTGAAAAACCAACGGTGATATCCGGTAACATGTCTCTTGAAGACATTTTAGAAATTAATGAACCCACTGAAATCACCATGGAGCAAATGGCTTTTCATGAAGAGGATGTTGATGAGGCACCCCCTGAAAGTGAAGCCAAAGAAGATATTTTGATGCAACTCTTTAAAGAGGATGAACAATGATATATTTTATTGGAATCAAAGGGGCAGGCATGGCATCGCTGGCATGCATGCTTTTTGATATTGGCGAACAAGTCAGTGGCAGTGACATTGAAAAACACATCTTTACAGAAGCTGAATTGCACCGGCGTGGCATAAAAATTCATCGCTTCAATGAGGTTGAATTTCAAGACCATTGGACGGTTGTGGTTGGTAATGCCTTTACCGATTCTTTTTCAGAAGTCATCAAGGCTAAAGCAAACCCGACGATTCGCGTGATTCGTTATCATGACTTTTTGGGTGAATTACTGCAAAAATACAAAAGCATTGCCATCAGTGGTTCGCATGGCAAAACCACAACGACTTCCATGGTTGCCGCCATGTTACAACCAACCATCAAGGCTGGTTATTTAGTCGGGGATGGCCATGGAAAATTAGCTAAAGATGACGAGTATCTCGTGATTGAAGCGTGCGAATATCGTCGCCACTTCTTATCTTATTTTCCCCAACTTGCTGTCATTACCAACATTGATTTAGATCATATCGATTATTTTGAAGATGAAGCGGACTATGAGTTAGCCTTTAATCAATTCATCACCAATGTCAGTGATACCGTCATTATTTATGGTGATGATCCACGGGCGCATGTTTTAAAATCAAACATTGAAACAATTTATTATGGCTTTGGGGCCCATAATGATTTAATTGCCAAGCATGTGGAAGCTTTTGAAGACCATGTGAAATTTGATGTTGTGTTTAAAAATGAGCACCTTGGGCAGGTTATGCTTCCTTTTGTTGGTGACCATATGATTTTAAATAGCCTTGCAAGCATTGCCATTGGTTTTAAATTAAACATGAGCCTTGCTGAAATTGAGGCAGGTCTATCAACCTTTAGCGGTGCGCGCCGCCGTTTTGAAGTTGAAATCGCAAACGGCAACGTGTATGTTGATGATTATGCCCATCATCCGACCGAAATTGAAATGACCATTAAAGCCGCAAAGACCCGTTTTCCCAACCAAACCATTGTCGCAATTTTCAAACCGCATCGTGTGTCGCGTCTTTATCGCTTTGGCAAAGCCTTTGCTAAAGCCTTGTCACTTGCAGATCATGTCGCGCTTTGTAACTTCACAAGCATCGATGACTTTGAAGAGGGTTATGACATTGACATTCATTACATCCAAAACATGATTGAAAACAGCGAAGTAGTCAGTGAAGATGAGGCAGGTGCAGCGTGGCTTGCACAGTTTGCACCAGCGGTTTATTTGTTTATGAGTTCGAAGGATATTTACGTTTTATCCGATCACTTAAAGCTCTATCAAAAATCTTGAAAATTGTTTCAATTTTCGTTACAATGTTCATGAGGTGAAATCATGGACGCAATTTTTACAGTATTAAATGAAGCAGCAGTTATTTTATTACCTATCTTAGGAGCGATTGTGCTGTTTTTTTTGGCGATTTTAATTTACAAATTAATCAAGACACTTGATAATTTGCAACGCAGTTTATCAACAGTCGACCACACACTGACACAAGTTGATAAGTATGTGGGGCAGTTGGAACAACCAGTTTCTACCTTATTACGGGTTTCGGCGGGGGTAAACACGGTTGCTAATACAACCGAAACGATTATTTCAAAACTTATTAAATTCATTATGGAAAACTTTGAGTGGTTCAAAGAAACCGTCGTGGATTTATTCAAAACAGATGAAGAACCAGATGAAAGTGAAGGAGGTACTGTTGATGAATGAAAATAATAATGAACTTCAACATGCGATGGATGAAGTGCAAGAAGAATTTGCGAAAGTAGAAAAGGAAGTTGAAGATCTCGTTGATTTAAGCGACGATCAAAAAGATAAGATTAAAAAGGTTGTGGACGTTAGCAAAAAGACAGTTGAAAAAGCATTTTCTGATCTCAAGGAAATGGTGGATGAATTGAAGGATAACGAAAAAGTAAAAAGTGCGCTTGATACCTTTAAATCCAAAGCAAAAGAACTGTTTGAAAAGACAAAACTTCAAATTGAAGAAATTAAAAATAACCCAAAGTTGCAAAGCACGTGGGAAGACATCAAAGAGACCACCAGCGAAACAGCATCCAATATCAAAGATAAAATCACCGACAATGAGAAGTTGATGGATACCTTTGAAGGGGTTAAAGATAAGACGCTTGCCGGTGCAAAAACAATCAAAGATAAAACAACTGAGTTTATGCATCGCGAAGATGTCCAAGAGAACATTGAAAAAGCAAAAGCGACAACCGTGGACATTACGAAAAAATCAGTGAAAGCTATTAAAGGTTTGTTTTCTAAAAAAGAGGACGCCGATCATGGGGAAAGTAATTAATTCATGAAACGCGTTACAATTTATGATGTCGCAAAAGAAGCTAATGTCTCACTCGCAACGGTGTCCCGTGTTATTAATGGTTTAGACATTGTACGTGAAGAAACCAAAGCCCGAGTGCAAGAAGCCATTATTAAATTGGGCTATAAACCCAATGCCATCGCTCAGGGTTTAGCGCTTCAGAAAACAACAACCTTGGCGCTTGTGGTGCCGGAAGCAAGTTTTGTCTACACCGGTCAAATTATTAATGGTTTACTTGATGTTGCGAAGATTTATAAATACAACATCATGTTGCACACCACCACCGAGGGGATTCTTGAAATTAACGAAATCATCGAAAATATTATCAAATCGCGCGTCGATGGTGTCATCATTTACAACGACAAGTTGTTGTATGATGAGTTGCAGGAACTTACAAAATATCAATTTCCAATTGTCTTGATTGGAAATAAAATGTCAGATGACAACGTTGCTTGTGTTTACGTTGACTTTGAAAAAGCAACCTATGAGTTAGTGAATAAATATTTACTGAAAGACATGACCAACATTGCCATTATTGAAGACCGTAAAAACCCATTTGCAATCAAACAAATGATTGATGGTGCACAAAAAGCCTTTAAGGAACAAAACGTAACGGGCTTTAGTTATGTGGAAATCCCTTATAATTACCGGTCCAGTTATGAATACCTGAAAAACTATTTCAAAGACAATCATCATGAAGTGGTGATTTGTCATCGGGACTCACAAGCTTTGGCGACCATTAATGCCGCCATGGAAAACAACATTAAAATTCCTGACGAGCTGGAAGTCATTTGTGCCATCGATACAAAATACAATGCGATGGTGCGTCCACAATTAAGTGGGTTCTCCATTCCTTCCTATGATTTAGGAGCTGTTGCCATGCGCATCATGACAAAAATGCTTGCGAATGAACCGCTGATTGATCGTGAAATTGAATTGAGTTATTTATTTACTGCAAGACAATCGAGCAAAATTTAGTTATAATAGAGTTTGTATTAAAGATAAAAATTTAATACAAATTCTTTTTTTATGTTTCAGTGGAGGAATTATGAATTTTTTACAAGAACTTGAATGGCGTAATTTAGTGAAGGACACAACCGATAAAGAAGCGTTAGAAAAGCGGCTTTTGGAACCAATTGTTGTCTATTGTGGCTTTGATCCAACTGCGGATAGCTTGCATATTGGGCATTTGCAACAATTGTTGCTTTTGAAACGATTTTTAGATGTGGGTCATACGGTGATTCCACTTTTAGGGGGTGCTACCGGTATGATTGGCGATCCACGCCCAACCAGCGAGCGGGCTTTAACGTCGCTGGAAGAAATTGCGCATAATGTCTTGGCAATCAAGAAACAATTTGAACACATTTTAGGTGACCATGAACGTGTTATTATTTTGAATAATCACGATTGGCTTTCGCAATTTAAAGTGCTGGAGTTTCTAAGGGATTATGGTAAACACTTCAACGTCAACACAATGATCAGCAAGGACATTGTAGCCAATCGTTTAGAAACCGGAATTTCTTACACTGAATTCAGTTACACGCTTCTACAAGCAGCCGATTGGTTGCATTTGTATGAAAACTACAATTGTGAATTGCAAATTGGGGGCTCTGATCAATGGGGCAACCTTACAAGCGGTACCGAATTGATTCGTAAGATGAGCACACAACCTGCGCGGGTTTTTGCGATGACTTCGCCCTTAATTATGAAAAGTGACGGCTCAAAGTTTGGAAAGAGCGAAGGCAAAAACATTTGGCTTGATCCAGACAAAACCAACGCCTATGCCTTTTATCAATATTGGTACAATGTGGGCGATGATGATGTTATCGAATATTTAAAGCGCTTGTCTTTTAAATCAAAGGCTGAAATTGAAACACTGATTGAACACGTTCAAAGTGAACCGCATCTGCGGGCAGCGCAGAAAGCGCTAGCCGCTGAATTAACGGCGCTTGTTTTTGACAGTGAAGCTCTGTCAATGGCACTTAGAATTAGCGATATTTATTTCTCCATGGAGTATGAAAAATTATCCCTGGATGAATTTGAAATGGCCTTTGAAGATGCACCATTCATTGAGATTGTTGATCAACAACCAATCTTAGAGGTGTTATCACAAGCGGGACTCATCAGCAGCAACCGCCAGGGGCGCGATCTTATCAAACAAGGTGCAATTTCCATCAATCAACGCAAGGTGGATGATTTTTACGCACCTGTAAAGCGGGCCGAAAGCTACCATCAACAATATGCGATTATAAAAAAGGGTAGGAAACATTTCGTGGTTGCGCGTTTTATCAATGATTAATCGAATTATATTAGATTGAGGTATGTCATGAAAAGAAAAATACTCGTGATCATCATGCTTGTTGTTTTAAGTGCATGCGCTCGCGGAAGTAAAGTTGTTGAGGAAGAAAATTTAGAGCGCTATAAAGCGTATTATTCATTCATTTTTGATAATGATCGTTTTATTCGTGAACCTCAACATTACGAATTGGACATTGTCTTTACAAAAATGAACAGTCAATACCGCTATGATATCATCATTGATCAACCTATAATTGCCATGTATGACATTGAAGTGATGGTTGTTGAAGATGACCTTGTTTATGACAGTACGGATAAAATGATGCCAAACTTTGGTATTTTTGAAGATAAAAAAGTCAGTATGATTCCCAATCAAGTTGATGGTGACCTTGGTTATGTCAAAGGTGTGATTGTCAGTGGCGTTGTCGAACGTAACATTGTGGAACTTAAAATCATGGTTGGCTGGCGGGACTATTCAAAACTAGTTTCGCACCGTGAGTTTTTCATTCGAAATTTAGATTATGAAAAGATGAGTGATCCTGATTATGACATCAAAGGGGGCGAGGATGAGGAGCCGCCTGTAGATATTGATGATGAAGAAGCTGAAATTGAGGAAGACGATGACGAATAATCCAAACACAACTCATAAGCGTCGTTCCTTAATTGCAGGTGGCTTGACAAGTTCAGCCGGTATCTTTATCTCAAAGGCGATTGGCATTTTATATGTGATGCCTTTTAAGGCCTTAGCAACCGATCAAAACATCGCTTATTATTCCTATGGTTACACCTTATATGATGTTGCACTGCAAATCACAATTGCCGGGATTCCGGTGGCGATTGCGATGTTGATAGCAAAATATTATGCAAGGGATGACATGGCAACCGTGTTGATGATTCGTAAAATCGGACGTTACATGCTCTTGTTTTTGGGTATATTTTCCATGTTGTTTGTGTTCTTGTTTGCAAGTCCTTTGGCACGTTTAATCATTACTGAAAATGTCTCAGAAAGTGCCATTTATTACACATCCAATATTTTTAAAATCATCGCTTTTGCGATGCTGATCATTCCCGTGTTGGGCTCATACCGCGCCTTTTTCCAAGGACTTAAGATTATGGAAACTTATTCCTTTTCGCAAGTCTTGGAACAATTTGTACGTGTTGGTTTTTTATTAGGCACAGGGTATGTGTTGGTGGTGCTTTTTCGCTATGATCCCATCTGGGCAGTGTACATGGCGATCTTGGCCGCCTCGATTTCCGGGCTAGTGGCCTTGGTGCACTTGCATTTTAAAGAAAAACCTTTGGTGGATGAAATAAAGGCTAACGTAGAGACCGCGCCGCTTGCGACGCGTATGATTTTACGGGAGATCGTTTATTTTTCAATTCCGTATTTGCTTGTTAGTGTTTTGGGTAAAAGCAGTTCATTTGTGAATTTGGCTTTCTATAATCGTGCCATATTTATGATCAGCGACAATGAAAAACTAATTGATTTGATTTTTGGCATGATTATGTTCACGACCCAAAAAATTATTTCGATACCTGCGGTGTTGGCCTTGGGATTTTCTGCGGCTGTGATTCCTTATGTGAGTGAGGCGATCACAACCAACAATCACGCTTCGCTCAAACGCAACATCAACGATGCCATTAGTTCCGTGCTTTACTTGGCAATTCCAATTTCTGCCGGGATAATGTTTTTTGCGACACCCATTTATTATTTGTTTTATACGGATAATTTTGAATTAGGTGGCCGCGTCTTGTTTCATGCCGCAAGTGGTGGATTAGCTTTGGCTTTAACGCCGGTGACAACGGTAATCTTAACGGTAGCAAATTTACGACGGCGTGTCATCAAGAATTTGTTTGTCAGTTTTATTTTTCATGCTTTGATCTTTTTCCCAATGGTATTGTTATTGGGTTACCAAGGTGTTATCCATGCATCATATTTTGCCCATTATCTTGTTATTATATTAAACTTAACGGTTTTAAAACGTGTCTACAAGGTTTCTTATCAACCTTTTTTGCGAAGCGGGTTGCTGATGCTGTTATCAGGATTAATATTTTTGGTGTTACGCCAAGTGACCGTATGGTTGCAGGTCCCATTTATAGTAAGCGGGCGGTGGTGGACTTTATTTTATCTTAGTGTGTTTGGTTTAATAGGTGTGATTTTGTATGGTGCACTTACGTGGTTTTTACAATTGCCACAAACGATTTTTAAGATTGATTCACTGCGCGATATCATAAGGCGTTAAGGAGCGACAATGTTTGATTGGTTATTTGAAGAAACAGATGAAAAAGATGAGATCATTAATGAAATCATTACATTAGAATTAGAAAACCTCTTTGACTTCTCCCCAAGTCGGGCCCAGAAAATCAAAGAATTGCGTGATAAAATTCAATATTATGAGGAAGTGATTCCCAAATAAAAAAATGTCCACGATGTGTGGACACTTTCATTGTTATTATCGACTGTAGAATTCAACAACTAAAGCTTCGTTGATTTCAGCGTTGAGTTCATTCCGCTCTGGAAGGCGCAGATACACGCCTTTTTTTGCGTCCTTATCAAAGGAAACAAAATCAACCGTATTCAGGGTTGCTTCCAAGGCTTCGTTAATCACAACTAAATTTTTAGACTTATCTTTGACTTCAATCGTTTGGTTTGGTTTCACCGAGTAGGAAGGGATATCCACTTTATGGTTATCCACCAAGATGTGACCATGGTTGACGAGTTGTCGTGCACCACGTCGCGTGCGTGCTAAGCCCATGCGATACACCACGTTGTCTAAACGTGATTCCAATAACGCTAAGAAGTCATGACCGGTGTTACCGCCCATTTTAACTGCTTTCAAGTATGTGTTATGGAATTGACGTTCCGTTACCCCATACATGTAGCGCATGCGTTGCTTCTCCCGTAATTGTAACGCGTAGTTGGATAGTTTTACCCGCCGTGTCGGGCCATGTTGCCCAGGTGGGTATTGACGTCTTTTAAGTTCTTCATTCGTTTCAAGGATTGAGAAACTTAAGCGGCGTGACTTTTTCCAAACGGGTCCTTTAATTCTTGCCATAGATCCTCCTTTATTGTTTTATGGCTATAAAACAACAACAGGAATCAATTACATTAAGGCATGTTTATCTAAAGAATTTCACCGTTAGCAGCCGGGTACTTTCCTTCACACGCTGGTGCGATAAACATCACTTCTTACTGCATTGACATCTGCTATCATTTAATGCTTTTCAAGATTATCACACTTACTATCTAAAGTCAAATAAACACCTTTAACAGTGCTTTTTTATATTTTTAGCGTAAGGTACTTAAAGAAAATTACATTTGTGATAAAATAGAATCAATGAGGTGAACCGATGGAACAAATGATTCAGTTTTTTGCCCAAAAAGAAGTTTTGATTATTCTCTTAGCCTTGTTTGTGATTTTGATTTTAATTTACATGTTAACGCGTGTGCGAGTTTCGACAACGAGGAAACAACTCAAGGAATTGGAAGTCCTTTTTAATCAAAATAAAAGTGTGCCACTTGCCTTTAAACTTAACAAAGCAATCGCGCTTGCAAAGACCAATGATCACTTAATTGAACAAGTTAGCGATGTCAAAGCAAAGTACGATAGCCTTGATCAGGATTTTAAGGCGATGGCAGTCATGTTGGCAGACATTGAAGATGCGATTATTGTCAGGAAAAACAAGCAGGCGACACTTTGGTATGAAGCAGCGCATGAGCAACTGCAGCAAATGAGCGTGGCTGTCGATGATTTGGATGCCCTTTTAAATGGAATTTTAGAAGATGAAGCTGAACAACGTTCCTTAATTACAAAACTTAAAGACGAGTTTCGCTTATGCAAAACACAGCTGACCAATCAAAAACCAATGTATGCCCACAGCCTTGAAACCATCGAGGCGCAAATGACAAACATTGAATCCATGTTTTCATCGTTTGAAGCCTGGATGTACGCTTCTGAGTTTGAAAAAGCCAA
>JAAZGU010000158.1 GCA_012511085.1 Erysipelothrix sp.
ATAAGATGAATATTTATAAAACTCACTTCAAATTAACCACTGGTGTCAACATACCTTGTAACCGGTTGCAAATAATAGTGAAGTGGTATAACATAATCACTAAGGAGGAGTTCAAGTATGCCAAGTATTGTTATCGTTGAAGGGATTGGTCCAGCGTACCAAGAAAAGTTAAATGCAATTGGAATTTTCACAACAGAAGATTACATTAAGCGCTGCGCCACAAAAAAAGGAAGAGTTGCCGTTGCCGAAGAATCAGGAATTTCTGAGAAATTAATCTTAACCTGGGCGAACCACATTGACTTATTCCGGATTAAAGGTGTGCGTGAGCAATTCGCAGAATTACTTGAAGCAGCAGGTGTTGACACTGTTGTAGAACTTGCCCAAAGAAATCCTGAAAATCTGTATGAAAAATTAAAAGAAACCAACGCGGAAAAACGTTTGGTTCGCAGATTGCCAGGGCCGAAGCAAGTCGAAGACTGGATTGCACAAGCAGCAAAATTACCTAGACTTTTAGAATATTAAACACTTAAAAAAGTCAAACAAAAACCAACATGTGTTGGTTTTTTGTATGCCAGAATTAAAACCTGCGTGGCTTGTAAGGCGCCATTAGAATTGAAATAATAAAATAGCCAAGCAAACCAATAAAGATAAAAACAAGTTTTAAAGCGCGATAGAAGATTTGAAATCCATTTAATTTTTGCTTGTCCATATCGTACCTCATCGATCCATCTTCATCATAACCCATTGATTTATATAGTTGTGATTATGCGTTGAAAAAAATCCATATTTTCCTAACTTATAGATATAATATGGATTTTATTGTTTTTGTGGGTAAAATATCGGACTACTTCAAGATTGTTTTAAGTTGCTTTAAAGTAGATTGATCAAAACCGTAATCAAAGGATTGTTGCAGCCGTACGGCTTTACCAAAATGGTAGGCATCCGCTTGAATGTGTTGGTGTAAGGCATTGATGTTTTCAAGGTTTAAACCAGAGCCCGGCATTATTATGGGTCCAGCCTGTGCTTTTTGTTTTTGGACAAGTCTTTTCAAGTTGTCTTTTCCGCCCATGCAATCTGCATGCCCGCCGGAAGTTAAAATCCATTTGACTTGTGGGTAATGACACAGGGTGTCGTAAGCTTCAAACACATCCCGAGCTCGATCAAAGGCACGATGAAATGTGATGTTCATATACGGATAGCTTTCAATGACACGTTCTAAAAAGTCGGTGTCAATGCGCAAATCCTCCTTGAGGGCACCAATCACAATGTTTTTGCCTTTGTAAGTATCGATTAGGGCAATGGTTTGCAGCATGATTTCTTGATCGGCTTCTGTGTAGATGAAACTATCATCATGGGGACGGACCATCACGTGCACCGGTACAAAACTCATCAAAAGTGCATCTTTCAGAGTTTGCGCATCAGGAGTGAGACCACCATGTTGCATGTGAGACACAAGCTCCACACGATCGGCCTTGCCGTAAGCGGCTTCTACAATTTCTTTGCTGTGTTGCACAATGACTTCAATAATCATATTTTTACCTCTTTCACATTGCTCACTTTATTTTAGCATATCCGCTGTTCATTCTCCTTTATTCTTTAACGAATTCACGGTAAAATCAAATTTGAGGTAACCTATGCGATACATTATTAACCATTCAACAAACCCATATTTTAATTTAGCCTTGGATGAATACGCATTGCGTCACGTTAATGTGGACGAAGACTTTTTCATTTTATGGCAAAATGAACCTTCCATCATCATCGGCAAAAATCAAACAACTTTAGAAGAAATTAATCAACATTACGTGGATGCTCACAAGATTAAAGTCGCACGCCGCGTTTCTGGTGGTGGGGCTGTCTACCATGACTTTGGTAATCTTAACTTTACCTTCATCACCAAAGTGGATGATCCAAGCAAAGTGAATTATAAAAAGTACGTGCAACCCGTGGTTGATGCCTTGGCATCCATGGGTATCCAAGCTGAAGCAAGCGGTCGCAACGATGTGCTTGTCGATGGTCTGAAAATATCAGGCAATGCGCAGCGTATGGCCAATGGCAAGCTCATGCATCATGGCACGATTTTATTTGATGTTGACATTGAAGCGATGGTGGAAGCTCTAAGCGTTGATCCTTCAAAATTTAAATCCAAAGGTAGCAAATCGGTTCGGTCGCGGGTCACAAACATCAAGGACCACTTACCGCCCGACACAACTTTAGAAATGTTTTGGGAAAAACTGCATTACTACTTGTCAAATAAAGGGCAAGATCGTGAAATTATTTTAACAAATCACGATTACGATGCCATCAATCAACGTGTTAAAGAACAATTTGAAACCTGGGAGTGGAACTACGGTGCATCCCCTGATTTTGATTACCATCACAAAACACGATTTGAGGGGGGCACGGTTGATGTGAGCGCTAAAGTTGATCAAGGCATCATTAAACAAATCCGTTTTAATGGTGATTATCTTGGTTTAGAAGATGTTGCGGATCTTGAAAGCGCCCTGATTGGGGTTCGTTATGATAAATCAAGCATTAAAGCGAGTTTGTCGAGGTTTGATTTACGTTTATTTTTCGGTTCAATTACACTTGAAAATATCCTTGATTTGATGTTCTGATAAGGGGCATAAATGTTGAAGGAAACCTTCTTCGGTGGTAGGGTAAAATTGTGATAAGAGAGACACATTTAACAAGAAGAAGGGAAGTGTTACACATATGGCAAAAACAAAAAATGGATTCGTTTTAGACTTCCAAAAGCATTTGGATGATGTTGCGAATCTTTTTCCAATGGTGCAAGTATTGGATGAAAACGGAAAAGTTATCAATGAAGACTTGCTCCCAGATTTAAGTGATGATCAGCTTGTCGAGCTGTTTGAAAATATGTTGTGGTCGCGAGCCTTGAATGACCGTTCAGTCATTCTGGCGCGTCAAGGTCGTTTAGGATTTTTCGCACCCACGGCCGGGCAAGAAGCAAGTCAGCTTGCAAGTTATTATGCATTTAATAAAGAGGATATTTTACTTCCGGGATACCGGGATATTCCACAACTCGTGAAACATGGATTGCCTTTATATAAGGCATTTTTATGGAGTCGTGGGCATGTCGAAGGTAATAAATATCCAGAATCACTCAAAGCCTTGCCTCCGCAAATTATTATTGGGGCACAAATTATTCAAGCAGCAGGTGCGGGTCTTGGTTTAAAGAAACGTAAGAAACCAAACGTTGCTTTAACCTACACCGGTGATGGTGGCTCCTCACAAGGTGATACTTACGAAGGCATCAACTTTGCTGGCGCATTTAAAGCACCCGTCGTTTTCATTATTCAAAACAACGGGTATGCGATTTCTACCCCGTGGGAAAAACAAACGGCAGCGCCAACCTTAGCACAAAAAGCTGCAGCAGCTGGTATTGTTGGCATCCAAGTCGATGGGATGGATCCCTTGGCTGTGTATGCGGTTTCCAAAGCAGCGCGTGATTGGGCCTTAGCTGGCAATGGACCTGTGTTGATTGAAACGATTACTTCACGGTTTCAACCGCACTCCATGTCCGGTGATGATCCAAAACGTTATCGCGATCAAGCAAGCTTTGAAGCATGGGATAAAAAAGATCCATTGATCAGAATGCGTCATTATCTCCATGAAAAAGGGATTTGGGATGAAGCGCATGAGCTGGCAGTGATTGAGAAA
Source organism: Erysipelothrix sp. (assembly GCA_012511085.1). Classification (GTDB taxonomy): domain Bacteria; phylum Bacillota_I; class Bacilli_A; order Erysipelotrichales; family Erysipelotrichaceae; genus UBA6182. The sequence goes on from JAAZGU010000158.1 coordinate 3,685, forward strand.
TTTGATAATGAAATTAAAGAAGCTGTGCAAACAGCGGATAATCAACCAAAACAAAAAGTTTCTGAATTTTTAGAAAACATGTTTGAGGTTCCGACGTTTACAATTAAAGAACAAATTGAACATTTTAAAGCGAAGGAGGGGAAATAACCATGGCAGAACTTACAATGATTCAAGCCATCACCCAAGCTTTAGATCAAGCCCTAGAAAAAGATGAAAATACACTAATCTTCGGTGAAGATGTGGGTGTCAATGGTGGGGTCTTTAGAGCGACCGATGGCTTGCATGAAAAATACGGGGAAGAACGCGTCTTTGATACGCCTTTGGCAGAATCTGCGATTGGTGGATTAGCGATTGGTCTAACCCTAGAAAATTATCGTCCGATTATGGAAATCCAATTCTTTGGGTTTGTTTTTGAGGTCATGGATTCCTTGGCTGCCCAAATGTCACGGACGCGATTCCGCATGGGCAACACCCGTTCCATGCCAGTTACGATTCGTTCACCATTTGGTGGTGGTGTGCATACGCCAGCGCTTCATGCGGATAGCTTGGAAAGCTTAATGGCGCATACTCCAGGAATTCGAGTTGTGATTCCTTCCAATCCATACGATGCCAAAGGCTTACTCTTGGCATCCATTGAAAGCAACGATCCGGTTGTTTATCTGGAACACATGCGTTTGTATCGTTCCTTTAAAGAAGAAGTACCATCCGAGTACTATACGATTGATCTCGACAAGGCAAATGTCGTACTTGAAGGAAATGATGTGACGTTGGTAACCTATGGCTACATGGTGCAAGAAGCGAAAAAAGTCGCAGCAACCTTAGCTGAAGAAAACATCAGCGTGGAAGTGATTGATTTGCGGACCATTTCACCGATTGATGTGGAAACCATTTTAAAATCAGTTGAGAAAACAGGACGTTTGGTTGTCGTGCAAGAAGCACAACGCCAAGCTGGTGTTGCAGCAACCATCATTGCGGAAGTGGCCGAACGTGCCATCTTGAATTTAAAAGCACCGATTGGTCGTGTTGCATCCCCTGATTCAGTCTATCCCTTTGGTTTGGCTGAACATGACTGGTTACCTAATGCAAACGATATTATTGAAGCAATTAAAGAAGTCATGAATTTTGACGAGTAAAGGAGGGTCTATGTCATACATATACAAGATGCCTGATGTGGGTGAAGGCCTGCATGAGGGTGAAATCATTAGTTGGTTTGTCAAAGAAGGCGATTTTATTAAAGAAGATGATCCTCTTTTAGAAATCCAAAATGACAAACTGATGCAGGAAATTCCTGCACCCGTTAGTGGTGTCATTAAGAAAATCTACAAAGCAGCGGGAACCGTTGCCCAGGTCGGTGAAGATTTAGTTGAGTTTGAGCTGGAAGGCAGTGCCCAAGTGGAGGCACCAACAACACAAGCGGATGCGCCAGTGCCAACCGCAAGTGATGGACATCGCTTTAGTTTTGCGATGCCCGATGTTGGAGAAGGCATTCACGAAGGTGAAATCATCCAGTGGTACGTGAAAGAAGGCGACCATGTCAAAGAAGATGAAGCCTTGCTTGAAATCCAAAATGATAAACTCATTCAAGATATTTTATCCCCTGTTTCTGGGGTTGTTTTAAGCATTAAAGTTGCGGCTGGTACCAGCGCGCAAGTGGGACAAGTGATTGTGGAGCTCGAAACAGAGGAAGATCATCAAGATCGCTTTATGAAACCAGCGCCACAAGCAACAGCTGCGCCTGTTGAAACGGTCGTTGAGGAACCACCAAGTGCACCAGCACCACGTGTTGAAGCGGTACCGGAGGCAGCTGAAGTCGATCAAAAAGTCATCTTAGCGATGCCTTCAATTCGTAAATATGCACGTGAAAAAGAAGTGGATTTGGCGTTAGTGACTGGCACTGGTAATCGTGGTCATATCACGAAAGCGGATATCGATGCCTTTATAGCACAACCAGCACCCGTTGTGGTTTCAGAACCAGCAGCTGTTGTGCCAAGTGCACCAGCACGCACATTCCATGTGGAAGGTGAGCTTGAAACACGCGAGAAGATGACCGTAACGCGGCGTGCAATTGCGCAAGCGATGTTACAATCCAAAGCAAAAGCACCGCACGTGACACTGTTTGATGAAGTCGAAGTGTCAAAATTAATTGCGCACCGGACCAAGTTCAAAGAACATGCCCAAGCGCAAGGTATTAAATTTACATACTTGACCTATGCAATCAAAGCTTTGATTGCGGTTGTCAAAAAATACCCAATCTTAAATGCATCCATTGATGATGCGACTGAAGAAATTGTTTATAAAAATTATTACAACATCGGGTTTGCAACCGATACCGAACATGGTTTGTATGTACCTAATATCAAACATGCCGATCAAAAGAGCATGTTTGCGATTGCAAGCGAAATTGTCACATTAGCGCAAGCGGCGCATGAACAACGCCTTGCTATGAGTGACATGCGCGATGGTACCATCACAATCACCAACATCGGATCTGCCGCAGGCTTATGGTTCACACCAATTATGAATTATCCAGAAGTTGCGATTTTAGGCTTAGGCCGCATTGATAAACGTGCGATTGTGCTTGAGGATGACACCCTCGGTGTTGGTTACATGATGGCCTTATCGCTCAGCTTTGATCATCGCATCGTGGATGGTCTAACTGCACAATTAGCAATGAATGAATTGAAACGACTCTTAAGTGAACCTGAGTTGTTGTTAATGGAAATGTAGGGAGGTGGAGATATGGTTGTAGGAGATATGGCGATTGATCTAGAAACCGTTGTAATCGGTTCCGGACCAGGAGGGTATGTTGCTGCCATTCGCGCCGCCCAACTTGGAAAAAAAGTAACAATTATTGAACGGGATGCGATTGGTGGGGTGTGTCTGAATGTTGGATGTATTCCTTCCAAAGCACTTATCAATGCCGGGCATCAATACCGGGATGCACTTGAAGCAAAAACAATGGGTATCAATGCAGAAGCGGTGAGCATTGATTTTAAAGCAACCCAAAAATGGAAAAATCAACGCGTCGTTAAAAAGTTGACGAAGGGCATTGAAAGTTTACTCAAGAAAAACAAGGTTGATATTATTAAAGGAACTGCCTTTTTCAATGATACGCATCAATTACGAGTCGTGGATGATGAGTTTGCGCAATCGTACACATTTGAACATGCGATTATCGCAACCGGCAGTCGGCCGATTGAAATTAAAGGATTTAAATATGGAGACCGCATCTTGGATTCAACCGGTGGTTTAAATCTACAAGAGATTCCAAAAAAATTGGTTGTTATTGGTGGTGGCTACATTGGCTCTGAATTGGCAGGCGTTTATGCGAATTTAGGCAGTGAAGTCACAATCATTGAAGGCTTACCAAGCATTTTGGCGCAATTTGATGACGATATGATTAAACTGGTTGTCGATGAATTTGGCAAGAAAGATGTCAACATCATTACCAGCGCAAAAGCCATCGAAGCGCAAGAAAAAGCAGATGGCGTTACCGTTGTTTATGAAGTCGATGGTCAAGAACAAAGCGTGGATGCGGACTATGTGTTAGTTACGGTTGGCCGCCGTCCAAACACGGATGATTTAGGTTTAAACATGGCTGAAGTCGATGTGGATGATCACGGTCTGATTTTTGTTGATAATCAAGGTCGTACGTCCCAAGCGCACATCTTTGCGATTGGCGATGTCGTCCCTGGCTTAGCGCTTGCCCATAAAGCAAGTTATGAAGCTAAAGTTGCGGCGGAAGCACTTGCGGGTCAAGCAAGCATCATTGATTATGTTTCGATACCTGCGGTTTGTTTTACCGATCCTGAATTAGCGACGGTGGGTTTAACTCAAAGTGAAGCTCAAGCTCAAAACATCGATGTGAAGGTCGCAACCTTCCCGTTGGCAGCTAATGCGAGAGCGTTATCCCTAAATGCAACACAAGGTTTCGTACGTTTGGTTTCGGATAAAGAAACTGGACTTTTACTTGGAGCTCAAATTGCAGGCGTTGGTGCATCGGATGTCATTGGTGAACTTGGCTTAGCGATTGAAACACGCATGAACGTGGAAGACTTAGCGCTTACCATTCATGCCCATCCAACTTTGGCAGAAACAATTATGGATGCCTCAGATTTATCCTTAGGTTTCCCCATTCATATTTAAGATAAAATAGCACGTTTCACACGTGCTTTTTATATGCACTAATTTGTTTAAAAAGTATTGTAGAATGATTATGAAATAGACAAACTAGATTGATTATAAATGATAAAGAAAAACACGAAACAAATCGAGACAAGTTGCTAGATATGGATAATAACAACCTTATATCCTAGCTCTGCTTTTAATAGCATTGGACTGATTTGCAATTGTAATGATAGAATCAAAAAAGTATAAGAATAGAGGGAAAGGACTGAATTAACACAGTCCTTTTTAAGTATAAATAAATAAAATAATGATTTAATTTTTATCCAAGCGGTATTTATCTTAAATTAAAATAAAATCATAGTAATCCCTGCCATTACCACAATACCAATTAGCATGGATAAAGAAGTGACAAAGGGTGCCAACTGATTGTTATGATCAAATTTTTGGCTATGAATTACTGAAACAGTGGCGATGGGTGAGGCTAAGCATAAAAGAACAATATTCTTTGTGAAAGTAGGAATTGGAATGAAAAAATACAGGACGATAGATAAAAACAAAAGACCCACCAATCGAATTGACAAAATTTTAAGACTATCAGTTATTAGATTTTTGTTAAAACTTAAATTCAAAGAAGCACCAACCATAAACATTGTCAAAAAAGCATTGGCACCTGAAACAGGTGCTAGCATAGTCCTGATAATGTCAGGAATTTGAATATGCAATAAACTAAGCACAATGATTAAACAATATGTTAAAAATGGGATTGATTTAATTAATGTTTGAACGATATCATTCAATTTAGGCAACCCGTTTGCCTCATTAAGTTCATGTTTTGCCAAAATGAACATAATCCCAAATAAGGTAATCGCATTACCAACATCGAATGTAGAGACGATTTGCATACCTTCCCCTGGGAAAATAGAAGCGACAAAAGGAATCGTCATATTCCCAATGCTATAACATGATGCAAGTACCATGACACTTGCTCTTTTATTGGCTTTGGCGTTCAAAAAAGTGTATTTTGCAACAAACCCTAAAATTACACTGGGGATAATACCGCTCAAAAGGATAAACAATGAAATTTTATTAAATTCAAATTTAGGAACCGTTAATAATATCGTAGCAGGTAAGGTCACTGACATGATAACTTTTGAAAGAAAAGAAACAAAATTTGAATCAAAAGATTCTTTCTTTTTGAAAACATATCCTAAAAGCATCATAAATAAAAACACAGATGTTTTTATTAAAATATCATACATATTAAAATCACCTCAGACATTCTTGATTATATTAACAAACCAATAGATAAACAAGTTATTTGTAGTTATTTGGTTATTTGTTTAGGTTTAATTCAAGGATTCCCATCCTTTTTTGAAATCCAATCAATTTTATGATAAAGTCCATATAATTGTGTAAAAGTAAATAAAAGCCATAGAGCTCTGCTATGATGTTGGTATTAAGTCAAACAAACAAGGAGAACTCTATGACACACATCAATTTTACTTTAGAATTAGACCAG
>JAAZGU010000159.1 GCA_012511085.1 Erysipelothrix sp.
GATTTTCTTTCAAGTTTAATTCAACCTTTCTCAATGTGTTTAATCCTCCTATTAAGGAGTAGTATACCAGTTTGGGACATAATCCCTTTTGGTTCAATAAGACATTATCGCTTTTGAGTCACGAAAATTATATAGGCATTTATCAGCATTCTTGACTTAGTTGGATGATATGATAAAATTTTGTTTGATGACATTGCTAATTTGCACAAGTCAAAATTTTATTATAAATTTTTCATTTCAGCGTTTTAACTAAAGAAAAGTAACCTAACAAAAGCTGAAAATGTCTTTAAACCAAATAACTATTTAGAAATAAAACTATCAATTTAGAACTAAATTGATTGTAGGAGGAAAAAGAATGATTATAGCCCCATCAGTTTTATCGCTTGATTTCACAAAATTTAATGAACAACTTCAAATTTTGGAAGAATCTCAAGCGACGTGGTGTCACTTTGATGTAATGGATGGTCACTTCGTACCTAACCTTACCTATGGGCCCATAATTTTAGAAGCTGTTAAAAAAGTTTCAACTTTGTTTATGGATGTACATTTAATGGTCAATGAACCACGAAAATTTGTGGACATGTTTGTGGAAGCTGGTGCTGATCAGCTTACTTTTCATTATGAAGCATGTGATAATGAACAAGAAATTATGGATCTTATTGATTACATTCATAACCAAGGTGTAAAAGTTGGTATCTCAATCAAACCAGATACACCAAAGGAAGCTTTGGATCCATACTTTGAGCTTGTAGATTTAATTTTAATTATGTCTGTAGAGCCGGGTTTTGGTGGTCAGTCATTTATCGAAAGTTCACTTGAGAAAATAAAATATGCAAAAAGTAAAATCAACGAGTTGAAAAGTAGAGCATTGGTACAGGTCGATGGTGGAATCAATGACAAAACTATTAAGCTTGTTCGAGATTCTGGTGTAGATGTTGCGGTTGCAGGCAGTTATATTTTTAATCAAGATATATTAAAAGCGGTGGATAGTTTATTAAAACGTTAGCAATTGTTGGTTCCTTGGCAGATCCAAATGAAATACAAGATCATGATATTTATATTGGGGTTGACAGGGGTGCCTTAATCTTATCGGACCTTGGAATCAAAATGCATAGTGCGGTTGGTGATTTTGATTCCATTCATGATGCAGATTTAGAAAAGATTAGAGCATTTTCCAAAACCATGGTGCAACTCGAGGTTATTAAAAATGAAAGTGATTTGGAAGTTGCCTTAATCATGTATCATAATTTGGCATCAAGCATTGTTGTCTACGGTGGTTTAGGTGGGCGGCAGGATCATCAATATGTTAACTTTAAATTGATGTTGAAATACCCGCATGTGGAGCTTGTGGATGCTCATAATCGTTGCATAATCCTCACACAGCCGCAACAAATAAAAAAAGCTCATTATCGTTATTTTTCGATTTTTGCGCTTGAACCAAGTCGCGTGAGCATCGAAAATGCTAAATATGAGCTTGATGATGTTTTGTTGACACCCGCTGATTTATACACACTATCCAATGAATTTGTAAATGCAGAAGTGAGAATTTCTGTTAAGGGCAGGGTGCTTGTAATCTTGAGTGTTGATGCATAAAAAAAACGGTTTGAACCGTTATTTTTTTAGTTTCCTTGTTGGGCTTTAAGTGCCTTTAATGCACGAGCAGAAATACGCACTTTTTTTGGTTTCCCATCAACCATTAATGTTACTTTTTGCAAATTAGCATTCCATTTACGACGTGAAGCACGCAACGAGTGAGAACGCTTATTTCCAGACATTGATTTTTTGCCCGTAATTGCACATTTTCTTGGCATAACATAAACCCCTTTCTATGAATTTTAATACTTTCGCTTGTTTACTATATCATAAGCGATTATGTGATGCAACTTTTTAAGCCCAAAATTAACAGCGATTGCGGGTTTTTAAACTTTATTTATAGGCGGTAATTATGCTATGATAAAGGCAATAATGAAAGGTTGAGCGATGGACAAACAAATTCTAGCTGTATGTGAAATTGCAGATTATAAAGTACGTTTTGTGGTTGCGGAATTTTTTCATACTTCGTTAAATATTTTGAAAGTTGAACAAGTTGAAACACCTGGTTTTGACGGTCGTTTCATTCATGATGAAGCCGCGATTGTTAAAACAATCCAGCAAGCCATCTTAAATGCTTCACGCAACTTACAAGTATCCATTGAACGGGTTTTATTAATTGTTCCAAGTTTAAACATGCAGAAATACACCCAACTTAGCGATGTTGCACTAAGCGATGCTGCCGGTCAGGTGCATGTTTCTGACTTACAACAAGCCTATCAAGAATTGGTGGGTTCCACGGTAGCACCGGATAAAGAAGTCATTTTTGTAAACATCGCACGCTACTTAGTGAACGGCATACCTTTTCGAAAAATTCCGACCGATGAACACATGCGCACGCTTAAAATTGAAAGTGATATCTATGTTGCCGATAAAACTTTGACCTATCAGCTGGCTGCCTGTGTTGAAAAAGCAGGTTGTGAAATCTTAGATGTTGTTTTGGATAGTTGGGCGCTCGCTAAAGA
>JAAZGU010000160.1 GCA_012511085.1 Erysipelothrix sp.
AATAAGGTGTATGAATTTAAAAGTGATGGCATCGATTAACGCTTGTGATCGTTGATGCGAATCGCTATAATGCATACGGTGATAGTATGTTTAATGTAATGTATGGCTTGTTTTTTATTGTAATCCATTTTATGCTGGTTGTTTTATTTTATCGGCAGTTTGGAAAACTTGATTTGTTTGTATGGATTGCGATGGCGTCCATCTTAGCAAACATTCAAGTTGTCAAAGCCATTGAAATTGTTTCCATTCAAGCCACGCTTGGCAACACTTTGTATGGCAGCATTTTCTTAGCAACCGACATCATCAGTGAAAAATATGGAAAAAAAGATGCGAACCAATCCGTTGTGATTGGGCTTTTGGCAGTCATCGTGTATTTGATTACGATGCAGCTCTCCTTATTTTTTGAACCTGCAAATGCTAGCTTTGCGCTTGCGATTCAAGCCGCCTTTGATTTAATTTTCAAACTATCATTTCGGATTGTGATTGCGAGTTTAATCGCCTATGCGATCAGCCAATTTTTGGATGTCAGCTTGTATGCTTGGATTAAAAGCAAACTAAGCTTGGATAAGCACTTATGGATACGCAACAACGGTTCCACCATGATCTCTCAATTTGTTGACACCCTCATCTTTGTCAGCATTGCTTTCATTGGTTTGGAATACAATGTCATCCATATTTTTATTTCAACCTACGTGTTGAAATTCATCATTGCGATTATTGACACACCATTTATTTATTTAACGAAAAAAATAACGCCAAAAAAAGAATTTTTTTAAGATGTGCAAGTATGTTACACTTAAATTAGAAACAGATAGAGGAGCTTATGGACACTACACAAGATCTACGCATAGCGGTCTTAATCGATGCGGATAATGTGCCTTATAAAAACATTAAAAGCATCATTGAAGAAGTGACACGTTATGGTACACCAGTCATAAAACGGATATATGGGGATTGGACCAAACCGAATTTAGCGGGTTGGAAGCCTCATCTATTAGAAAATGCAATTACACCAATTCAACAATACGGTTACACAACCGGTAAAAACGCAACCGATAGTGCCATGATTATCGATGCCATGGATATTTTGTATTCACCGCAAGTCATTGAAGGATTTTGTATTGTCTCCAGTGACAGTGATTTTACGCGCTTAGCGATTCGTTTGCGGGAAGCCGGCAAAAAAGTATTTGGTATCGGTGAAAAGAAAACACCCATGCCATTTATTGCCGCGTGTGATCGTTTCATTTACATTGAGGTCATTGAAAGTCATGATCAACAAGTGGAAAAAGGGAAACCGAAGATTACCGAGAAAACAAAAAAACAATTGCGTCGTATTTTACGAAACGCAATTGACGATGTTGCGGATGAAGAAGGTTGGGCCTTTTTAGGGGAAGTTGGAAACTTGCTTGTGAAGAAGTACCCTGACTTTGACTCCCGTAACTATGGGTTTTCAAAGATGACGCCTATGATTCGGTTCTTAAAAACATTTGAGATTGATGAGCGACCGATTCCAAAGAGCAACATCAAACACGTGTTTATCCGTTATAAAAATGGGAATTAAAAAGCGAAACTGAGTTTCGCTTTTATTGTTGATAAAACTTGTAAGTTTCACGCGCAATCATAAGTTCTTCGTTGGTTGCGATCACGTAAGCTTTCATGGGTGACGCATCCGTTGTGATTTCAAAGAAGTCACCGCGTTTTGTGTTGCGTTCCATATCAAGGGTAATGTTGAAGGCGTGACTTAAATAATTCACAACCATTTC
>JAAZGU010000161.1 GCA_012511085.1 Erysipelothrix sp.
GATTTACCTTATTGTGAATTCAATCAGCAGGATATCAAAAGCATGCAGGATGACATTAGCCAGCGCTTATCACAAGATCCATCGCAATGGAAAAGCAACAGTTGGGTGTATTTGGCGATGATCGATGGTAAAATGGGGTATCAATGGATTGTGTATCCGCAAAAGAAGCGCTATTATTATTTAAAAGGAGCCATTTATGTTCGAGAAGCAGACCATCTTGTTGGCAACGCATAACACAAACAAAACAAAAGAATACCGTGAGCTCTTAAATGGGTATCCTTACGAGATTATTGATTTAAATGACATTGACTTTCATTTGCCGATCGATGAAAAATACGATACCTATCATGAAAATGCGAGAGTGAAAGTTGAAGCCGTTGCGAAAGTATACAATGGCATCATCGTTGGTGATGATAGCGGCTTTGAAATCGCAGCCCTTGATTATCAACCTGGGGTGCATTCTGCACGTTTTTTAAGTCATCTGTCCTATCCTGAGAAAAACGATTACATCATTAAAGAACTTGAGAAACATCAGGATCGTTCGTGCGCTTTTGTGTGTGCACTGGCATGCTTTTATGATGAAAAAATATGGATTACCGTGAATCGGTGTTTTGGTGAAGTCGCCAAAAAGCGTGAGGAAGGTCATGGATTTGGTTTTGATCCTATTTTTGTGCCCCTTGGTTACACACAACCGTTTTCGGTTCTTGATCCGGCCATTAAAAATAAAATTTCGCATCGCGCGCTTGCTGTGCAAGCTTTGATTCATTATTTGGAGAACTTACCATGAAAAGGTTATTAATGCTAGGTGTGATTGCCTTGTTTGTCGCCAATTTAACGACCGCGATTTCATTAGGTGCCCTCAATCAAAATTTTTATGTCCGCTTTTTTGATCAACATGATTTGTCCGCGGAGCTAAACATGTCAAGCAATGATTTAGCGCGGAGCATGGCTGACCTGTTGGATTATGTCATTGATAAAAAAACAGATTTAGACATTCTTGTGCATGTTGATAAACAGCCAGTCCAAATGTTTAATCAACGCGAGGTTGATCATATGGTGGATGTTAAAAACCTGTATCGAGGTTTGGTCTATGTGCAAGCGGGTGGTTATCTTGTTTTTATGATTATCGCAATAAGTGCTTGGTTTAAATTTAAGAAAACTTTTGTTTCCGAGTTGTTTGCCGCCAGCAAACAGGCGCTCGTTTTAATTGCGGTCATCATGGTTGGTATCGGTTTTTATGCTTTCGTTGATTTTAATAGTTTTTGGACATCCTTCCATCACGTTTTTTTCACCAATGATTTATGGTTGTTGGATCCGACAACGGATCGCATGATTATGATGATGCCGCTGGCTTTGTTTCAAAAGCTCGTCATTCACATCATCCTGTATTGGCTTGCAAGTCTCGTGATTTATTTCTTGTTGATTAAAACGTTGCTATTTAGAGGTAAACTATGATTCACGTCGTCTTGTATGAACCAGAAATTCCACAAAATACCGGTAACATCTTACGCTCATGCGTTGCCTTTAACGTGCAATTGCATGTGATTCATCCGCTTGGTTTTTTGCTCAGTAAACAAGCCTTTCAACGTGCAAAAATGGATTATGGTGATTTAAAGCTCATTAAACAACATGATGATTGGGAAGCCTTTACCCAAAGTGAGAAGGGCAGATACGTGTTTGTGACACGTTATGGCTCACAAACGCCCAATCAAATCGATTACAATAAGCTTGATGAAGATGTTTACTTAATCTTTGGTAATGAAAGCAAAGGCATGCCGTTGGATATCTTGGCGCATCATTTAAAAGCGTGTGTGCGGATTCCAATGGTTGATGTTGCTCGCAGTTTAAATCTTGCGAACAGTGTCGCGATTATGATTTATGAAGTCATGCGGCAACACAACTTTCAAGGTTTATCCAAGCATGAAGTGCAGAAGGGAAAGGATTGGTTGCTTAAACATCGCAATGATTGATCGCGCATTAAATACAAAAGAAAAACGTTTCATGGTAGCCCTGATTTTGTTTGGCTTGCTTTTGTTTGTGTTTTTATTAAACGTTTATCGTTTTTTTACTGTTGTGCATGGCATCAACATGGCTCATGATTTACTCGTATTAACGCAATCCAATTACATTCATCTGTATTTCCCCGTACAAATCATCACTAATTTACTGGATGTGCGTTTAAATTTCACAAATGTGATTATCATTATTTTCAAACATTTACCACTTGGGTTTTATTTGATATTAATTTTAAGTTTTTACCTTGCCTCGAATCTATTTAAGCGTGATCATCCGTATTATCGTTACCAACAATGGTTCATTGTGTTTTTTATCTTGTTTGTCTTGTTTCAACTCACATTGATCTTAACGTTTTTGTATGGGTTTTTAGGTGGCAGTGTCACAAGTGCTATTCAACGGATTCATTTTAGTAGCGTCCTTGGTCGTTATTTAAGTGTTGGTTTTATCATTGGATATTTGGTGTTGTTGGTTCATGTTTTATTTAACTACCCTAATCAATCATGAGGGTGTCATTTGTATATTTAAATAAACTTTAATATAATAGGCGTGAGGTGTGCGATGATAAGCAATGTGAATGATTTTATTTCATTATTTAGTATAATCTTAATTGTGATTTTAATTGTGGTCATCTTTATGCGTGCCTTAATTAAACATCGAATATCGAAACAAATTCAAGAAGAGATTGATTATTATAAGGAGTGGTAATTGTTGGACAATCCTCAGATAGGCTTTTATATTGCGATTGTAATTTTGCTTGTTTTATCAGGTGTTTTTTCGGCGAGTGAAACTGCGTATTCAAGTGTGAATGCCATTCGTTTGAAACAAATGGCACGTTCCGATGATAAGGCTAAACTTGCCCTGGAACAGGTGAATCAGTATACTCAAGTTTTAACAACGATTTTAATCGGAAATAACATGGTCAACATCACGGCGGCTTCCTTAGCCACGTATGTGTTTTCAGTATGGTTTCAAGAAGCAGGTGTGCTTTATGCCACGTTGACAATGACCGTTTTTATTTTACTTTTCGGCGAGATTATCCCGAAAGTATTAGCGAAGGAACATGCAGAGCAAATTGTAATCTTTATGGCGCATCCCATGCGCTGGCTCATGGTGTTATTTAGCCCGATTGTGAAGCTTGTTTCTAAAGTTGGAAAACACATTGTTGATGAAGATAATAAAAAGGTCACAGCCACGGAAGATGAATTAGTGGAAATTGTACAAACCATTGAAATGGAAGGCGTGCTTGATCAAGAAGAGCGCGAACTTATTGAAAAAGCAATTCTGTTCGATGACAAAGTCGTGCGGGAAGTCATGCGTCCTCGGGATGAAGTTGTGTTTTTATACGATAACGCAACCGAAGCACAAATCTTGGAAGTCATATCGACGCACAAGTACTCACGCATTCCGGTCATCAGTTATGAAGGTTTGCATGCAGTCGGTATTGTGCGTGAACGCGATGTGCTTGATTGCTTGCTGCAAGATAAACCCATTACAATGGAGTCTCTGCTACGCAAGGTAAGCTTTGTTTCGCAGCGCCACCGTTTACAAACAGCTTTGGAAAAATTACAGAAGTCGCGTGAGCACATGGCGATTGTTGTAGAAAACATGAAGAGCATGAATTTTGTTGGTTTGGTGACTTTGGAAGACATCTTGGAAGAGATTGTCGGTGAAATCTATGATGAATACGACGATTTACCGCGTTTCGTGATTGAGATTGGCCATCATACCTTTGAAGTTGATGGTATTGTGCCCATCAAACAGTTTTTCAATGATTACTTAGAGGATGAGCCAAAACCAAAAACAAAGGCAAAAACCTTCGCAGAATGGATTGCGGAACTTGCCAAGGGGCGTCGGATTCGTAAAAACAGTCAATTCACCTATGAAAACATCGGTTTAAAAGTATTGGGTGTGAAAGAACATCAAGCCCATAAAATAGAAGTGAACGTGTATTCTCGATTAGAGGATTAAGGAGCAAATTATGTTTGAAAGCATTGTTACAGATAAAGCACCAGCAGCGATTGGACCTTATTCACAAGGGGTTCGTATCGGTGACTTTATCTATTTATCGGGGCAATTGCCTATTGACCCCCGCACCAACGAACTCGTTGCGGGCGGTATTTTAGAACAAACCTATCAAGTGTTTACCAACATTGAAGCGATTTTAGAGTCCATGGATTTGGAATTGCGTCATATCGTAAAGACCACAGTTTTTATGAGTGATTTGAATGAGTTTGAAACCATGAATCAAATTTATGCGACCGTCATGAGCGATCCATATCCAGCGCGTTCAACCGTGGAAGTTGCGAAACTACCAAAAAACGCCAAAATTGAAATTGAATGTGTGGTTATTGACACCTTGCAAGTTGAAAAA
>JAAZGU010000162.1 GCA_012511085.1 Erysipelothrix sp.
ATTGCTAATTTAGTGAGGGATAAACAAATCGACGGCATTACGGATTTACGTGATGAATCAAACCGCGAAGGCATCCGTGTTGTCATTGATTTACGCCGTGACACGCAACCGGAAGTCATACTTAACCAACTGTATCGAATGAGTTCATTACAAACAACCTTTGGCATTAATATGCTCGGTTTAGTTAATGGCGAACCGCGCCAACTTGGTTTAATTGAAATATTAGAAGTTTATATCGATCATCAAAAAGATGTTGTTCGACGTAAAACAACCTATGAATTGAATAGAGCACTCGATCGAGCGCATATTTTAGAAGGTTTACGTATTGCCCTCGACAACATTGATGAGATTATTCGCATCATTCGTGCATCAAAAGATGACCGCAGTGCAATGGAAGCAATGACGGAAGCCTTTGGTTTAAGTGAAATTCAAGCGAAAGCCATCTTAGATATGCGGTTAAGACGCTTAACCGGTCTTGAACGCGGCAAAATCGAAGAAGAATACCAAGCATTGCTTGCTTCAATCGCAGATTATCGCGACATTTTAGCGCATGAACACCGTGTCATCGAGATTGTGAAAGAACAACTACTCGATATTAAACAACGTTTTGATAACCCACGCCGCTCTGAAATCACAGATTCTCCCGCGGATATGCAGGATGAAGATTTAATCCCTGTGGAAGACGTTGTGATCGCGTTAACCTTGAATGGATACATTAAACGCACCACGTTAGACACTTATCACACCCAGAACCGGGGTGGCAAAGGCGTGCGTGGCATGGCAACTCACTCAGATGATGTAGTGGATGAGTTCATTTTCATGAGCACCCACGACTATTTGCTGCTCTTTACTAACTACGGTAAGGTGTATCGTATTAAAGGATACATGGTGCCACAAGCCAAACGTACGGCAAAAGGAATACCAGTGGTTAACTTGCTGAACTTGGATAAAGGCGAAACCATCAGCTCGATGATTAGCGTTGATGATGCAAGTGAATTCCAATACTTCTTCTTTGTGACGAAGAATGGGCTTGTTAAGCGGGTTCATATTGATGAATTTGAATCCATCCGCCAAACTGGAAAGATTGCAATTCGCTTAAATGACTACGATGAGCTTGTTGCCGTACGCTTAACATCAGGTGATGAAGAAATAATCATCGCTGGTTCAAACGGAAAAGCAGTACGTTTCAACGAAGATAACATTCGGGTCATGGGCCGTAACGCTGCCGGCGTCATCGGCTTCAAAACTGATGGATCACGTGTGATCGGCATGACAACCGACCGTTTTGGTGATTATTTGCTAGCGATGACTGAAAAAGGTTATGGTAAGAAAACGGAAATTAGTGAATATCGCTTAACCAATCGTGGTGTAAAAGGCGTTAAAACGATCAACATCACCGAAAAGAACGGTGAGTTGGTATCATTGAAAGCAGTAAATGGTGACGAAGAACTCTTGATCATTACTGATCACGGACAAGTGATTCGAATTCCTGTTGATGACATTGGCACATATGGGCGTAATACCCAAGGAGTACGTTGTATCACGGTTGATGATGACACTGCAGTTTCCTCGGTTGTGGTCGTTCCAAAAGATGACGAAGAAGAATTAGAGCACGATTGAGTGCTCTTTTAAATAGGTTTTAATAGTGTTAAAATGAAATAGCAACAACAGAGACGTATGTTTCACGTGAAACAATGAAGGAGGAGTTTATGTTAGACATTAGATTAATTCGTGAAAATCCAGAAA
>JAAZGU010000163.1 GCA_012511085.1 Erysipelothrix sp.
CATTTTTCGCAATTTAAAAGACGAGATTTTTAGGTTAATAGAGATCTCGTCCAAACTTATTTTATCACAGTTACTATGACTTATTAAAGTGTTTTTATTTTTATATACTTTGTCAACAGTCTGAAAATAGAGAGCTAATGGCTCTCTATTGGTTTTCTAATATCATGAGTTACGTGAATGTTGACTGCATTTTTAGAGATGTTGCAAGCGTGGTCTCCAATTCGCTCGATGGTCCCTAAGATATCAACGAAGATGGAACCGCCAACTTCCGCACGACATTCTCCAATCGTCATGCGATCAAAGTGTTTCTGACGGGCTTTGTATTCAAGTTGATCTAAGAAATCCTCATCCTCTAAGATTGTATGATGCAATTCATAATCAATCGTTTGGTAGACCGACAGGGCACTCTTGAGCATCTGTAACACGAGCTCATACATTTGAATGACATCCGCAACTGCCGCTTCTGACAGCGATTCTTTTGCATCGTAGATAAGCTCATAGAATTCCGCAAGGTTTGTTGATAAATCACCAATCCGTTCCAAGTTTTTCACAACTTGTAAATTGGTTGTGTATTCTTCCAGATCATTTTCACTTAAATTTTCTTTAGCGATTAACAATAAGTATTCGGTAATTTTAGTATCAAGGGAGTTAATGATGGATTCCAGTTGCATGATTGTTTCATACGAACTTTTAGATCCATTTTCCAAATAGTGCATCGTTTCACTTAAAGCATCAATGACAACATCGCCCATTTTCAAAATGTTGTTTTTAGCGATACCCAGTGCACCAGAAGGTAGTGTTTTAATCAATTCCATATCAAAGTTGACGTCAATTTCACGGTATTCAGGTTCTTCACCGCGGATAACGGCACGTACAAAAATGATAAGGTATTTGGTCAGTGGATAGACAACAATTGCGGCGATGACGTTAAAGATAATGTGAGCAACTGAAATTTGCAGCATCTCATTGAGATGAAAGGTTTCTGCAAGCCAAATGTTTAAGTCAATGAATTGATTCAAGAAGATCATCAGCACCATGGTTCCGATGACATTGACAAGCGTGTGAATCAGGGCCGCACGGCGTGCCCCTAAAGAACCACCAATTGCCGCTAAGATTGCGGTCACCGTGGTTCCAATGTTTGAACCAAACACAAAGGGCAGGGCCGCATGTAATGAAATGGCACCCGCTTCATAGATTTTTTGAATAATGCCGATGGCAGCAGCAGATGATTGAATGATGGCGGTCATCACAATCCCACCTGATAGTGAAAGCAATGGGTAATCGGCCATTTTGGTTGCGATGAGGCCAAAGTTATCAAGTTGTGCTAACAATTTAAGTTCATCACCCATGATTTTCAAACCAAAAAACATGAGCCCAAATCCAAGCACCGCATTACCAAGGTAAATACGTTTTTTAGAATTGGACAACATGGTGAGGAAAACTCCCACGATGATGATGTAGAGCGCATAGTTTTCTATTTTCAAACCGATTAAGAAAGACGTGGCAGTGCTACCAATGTTGGAGCCGAGAATTATCCCAATCGATTGTTCCAGGCGCATTAAACCCGCACGGATAAAACCAATCATGATGGCAGTCGTTGCTGATGATGATTGGACTAAGATGGTAATGATAAAGCCAACCACGAAACTTTTGAGGGTCGTGGATGTGTATTTGTCAATGTAGTCACGTAATTTATCACCAGCGATGGCTTTCAAACCATCACCCATGAACTTAATTCCAAACAAAAATAAAGCAAATCCGCCAATGACATAGTCCCAGCGAACGACCGAGTTTAGAAAAAATGAAGCTAATTCATCCAACATAACATGGTTTCTCCTTAGTTCACACCTATTCTAACATAAAAAAAAGAAATTAAAGTGGAATTTGTGAAATTTAAAGACAATTGTTTTAAAAGCAAATATGGTATAATTTAACAGGAAGGTTTGTGCATGAAACTAAATTTTGTGAACAGGACAGCGTATCCAAAGTGG
>JAAZGU010000164.1 GCA_012511085.1 Erysipelothrix sp.
AAACAAAAGTATTTTGAAGCAAAAAATGATGACCGGGAACCGTTTTGTATCGTGATCCCACCCCCAAATGTAACGGGGAAGCTGCATTTAGGGCATGCTTGGGATAACACCCTGCAAGACATTGTCATCCGCTACAAACGCATGCAAGGCTACGATGCCTTGTGGCTAGCAGGCATGGACCATGCCGGCATCGCAACGCAAGCACGCGTGGAAGAATCGCTGCGCGATCAAGGGCTGTCCCGCTATGATTTAGGCCGTGACAAGTTCTTGGAGCTTGCCTGGGATTGGAAGCATGAATACGCCACTCATATTCGCGAACAGTGGGCAATTTTAGGTCTGTCGCTTGATTATTCAAGGGAGCGTTTTACCCTTGATGCAGGTTTGAGTGATGCCGTGAAAAAGGTGTTTGTGTCCTTGTATAATGAAGGTTTAATTTTCCAAGGTTATCGCATCATTAACTGGGACCCGTTAGCCCAAACCGCCCTCAGCAACATTGAAGTGATTCACAAAGAAATCAAAGGTTCGCTTTATACGTTTGATTTCATCGTGAAAGAAACAGGGGAGCGTGTGCCCGTCAGCACCACGCGTCCGGAAACCATGTTTGGGGATGTGTGTGTGTTTGTGCATCCTGATGATGATCGTTACAAACATTTACATCATCAGATCGTCATCAATCCTGCCAATCATAAAGAGATGCCGATTTTAGTGGATGACTACATTGACATTGAATTTGGCAGTGGCGCCATGAAATGCACACCAGCTCATGACCCCAACGACTTTGAATTGGCGAAAAAATACAATTTAAAACAACCAATTTGCATTAACCCTGACGGCACCATGAATGCCCTAGCGGGTGAGTTTGAGAATCTGGATCGTTTTGAATGCCGTGATTTGCTTGTGAAACGCATCAAGGCAGAAGGAAACTTGGTGAGTATCGAAGAACACATCCATCAGGTTGGTCATTCAGAACGCACCGATGTCATCGTTGAGCCGTATTTATCAAAGCAGTGGTTTGTGAAGATGAAACCCTTAGCTGAACAAGTACTGCAAGCCCAAGGTGGGGAAGCAGGCATTGACTTTTATCCACCCCGCTTTGAGAAAACCTACCTGCAATGGTTGGAGAACATCGAAGATTGGTGCATCTCGCGTCAATTGTGGTGGGGACACCGCATTCCTGCCTATTTCCATAAGGAAACCGGAGACGTGTATGTAGGTGAAACACCACCTGCCGATCTTGAAAACTACACTCAGGATGAAGACGTGTTGGACACTTGGTTTTCCAGTGCCTTATGGCCTTTTTCAACCTTAGGTTGGCCTGATACCGATGCGGTTGATTTTCAGCGATTTTATCCAAACAATGTGTTAATTACTGGCTATGACATCATCTTTTTCTGGGTGGCACGCATGGCCTTTATGGGTTATCACTTTCTTGATGAGCGCCCCTTTGATGATGTGCTCATTCATGGATTAATTCGTGACCATTTGGGTCGTAAGATGAGTAAGTCCCTGGGCAACGGTGTGGACCCCATGGATGTCGTGGAACAATTTGGTGCTGATGCGCTGCGTTTTTTCCTAACGACCAATTCCACGCCTGGCCAAGATTTACGTTACATCGAAGAAAAGGTGGAAGCCGCTTGGAACTTTATCAATAAGTTGTGGAATGCGGCGCGTTTTGTCTTGATGAATTTGGACAATGATGCGTTGCCGGATGCCAGTGCTTTCAAGCACGCTTCGTTTGTGGATCGTTGGATTATCGATAAACTCAATCACACGATTGCGACGGTGAGTACCAACATGGATAAATACGAGTTTGCGATTGTTGGTAACGAGTTGGTGAGCTTTATTTGGGATGACTTTTGCGATTGGTACATTGAATTGAGCAAAGTTACCTTAAGTGGGAATGACCCGCAGGCGAAAGCCGCAACCCAATACACGCTTTATGT
>JAAZGU010000165.1 GCA_012511085.1 Erysipelothrix sp.
ACTTCATTGAAATTGGACCCGGTAATATTTTACGCGGCTATGTACGAAAAATAAATCCACAAATCGCTTGTTATAGCGTTAACACGGTCGATGACTTGCAGCGATGCGTTGATTATCTACGATAAGGAGGTTCTATGGCAAACAAAGTTGTGCTCGTTACAGGAGCATCCAAAGGCATTGGACAGAGCATTGCCCTCGCTTTTGCGAAAGCAAATTATGATGTCATCATTCATTATCATCAAGATGTGAAAGGTGCACGTCACACGCAAGAACAATGCCACAAGCTTGAAGTTAATACGCATTTAACCTGTTGTGATTTATCCAGCTTTCAAGATACACAAAACATGATTAAGGAAAGTTTGAAACATTTCAAACGCTTGGATGTCCTTGTTTGTAACGCTGGCATCAATAAAGATAAACTTCTATTAATGATGAGTGAATCGGATTTTAATCATGTTCTTGATGTTAACCTGAGAGGCCTGTTTAATGTTGTTAAACCATGTGCGAAAATTATGGCCCGCCAAAAATCAGGATGCATCTTAGCGATTGGATCCACCGTCGCCACACTTGGTAACGTTGGTCAAAGCAACTATGCAGCAAGCAAAGCCGGCATGGTTGGTTTTATAAAAAGTGTTGCTTTAGAAATGGCTCCCTACCACGTGCGCTGCAATGTTATCGCACCTGGCTTAATTGACAGTTCCATGAGTCAAGTCTTGGATGAAAAACAAAGGCAACGGCTGCTTGACAAAACGGCATTAAAACATATCGGACAAAAAGATGACGTTGCCCAACTGGCCTTATTTTTGGCAAGCGATGCAGCTTCATACATTACCGGCCAACAGTTTTTTGTTGATGGTGGAATGCTAGGAGGAGGTTAAAATGAAACGTGTGGTAATCACAGGCATGGGGGCAGTAACCGCTTTTGGTAATGATGTGGAAACGATGTTCCAACACATTATTGATAATCGCTGCGCAATTAAACCAATCACCCATTTTGATACGTCAAATTTTAAAGTGAAACTTGCTGCTGCCATCGATGACTTTCATGGTGATCCATTCTTTGATGCACGTGATTTCAGATTCAATGATCGATTCAGTCAATTTGCACGCCTCGCAAGTAAACTTGCATACACACAAGCAAAATTAGATCACCATGACATAGATCGTTATCGTTTTGGCGTTGTGTTTGGATCTGGAATTGGCGGTATTACTTCCATGGAAAAGGCAAAAGAAAACCTTGATCAACGCGGACCCCATCGAATTTTCCCACATTTTATTCCCATGACCATCCTTAATGCCGCGGCTGGATTAATCGCCATTGATTTGCAGGCAAAAGGCACCTGTGTCCCGGTAGTCACTGGATGTGCCGCAGGTAGTGATGCAATTGGGCAAGGTTATTTGAAAATTAAACATGGCTTATTGGACCTGGCTTTGGTAGGCGCCAGCGAAGCTTCAATCACCCCCCTGGGAGTTGGAGGTTTTATGGCCATGAAAGCCTTGTACGAAGGCGACACCATCAACAGGGCCAGCATTCCTTTTGATAAAGAACGCGCGGGCTTTGTCATGGGTGAAGGTGCTGGGGCACTGATCTTAGAAAATTATGAGGTTGCAAAACGACGAAACGCTCCCATTTATGGCGAACTTGTTGGTTATGGCAGCACATGCGATGACTTTCATATAACCGCACCGATAGCCGATGGTGCCGGTATTGAAAATGCGATGCGCATGGCCTGTACAGACGCCAAGCTTGAACCACAAAAGATTGGTTACATTAATGCGCATGGAACAAGCACAACATTAAATGATAAAACAGAAATTAAAGCCATCCGCTCGATATTCAAACATCAAAATCACCTTCCTTTTATATCCTCCACAAAATCCCATTTGGGCCATTTGTTAGGAGCTTGTGGTGTTATTGAAGCCATGATTTGTTTGCAGGCTTTAAAGCAGAGCATAATCCCTGCAACCATCAACCTGCAACAAATAGATCCTGAATGTGATTTCAACATTGTTGCTATTCAACCAATCAAAAAAGACATTGATTATGCAATGTCAAACTCATTGGGTTTTGGTGGCCATAATGCCGTCTTAATCTTTAGAAAGTGGAAATAACATGACATTAACAAGACAAGATATTCAAAGAATTCTTCCGCATCGCTACCCTTTTTTAATGATTGATAGCATCGAGGCATTTGTTGATGAC
>JAAZGU010000166.1 GCA_012511085.1 Erysipelothrix sp.
AAGGTTACTGTCGCCATTGCATTTAACTTGAAAACTTTATAGTCCAAGGTTTTTTTGGCGTGTTTAAATATCCTTGATAGTAACCTCATTATACAAGATTCTTTTTCTATTTATCTATTTCTTTATCTTTTCATACATTTTTTTAGCATTTAACAATTATTTATCATTCATTGCATTTAATTTGGTAAGTGACCGAACTAGATGTTAATTAAAAAGATCGTCTCTCCTTTGTTTAAGGTTTTTAATTTCTGTTTTATTTTTGGGTGTTGGTATTTTGAAACAAACGTTTTAAGAATCGTGCCTTGATGAAATCCATGAATCACAACAACCTCAGACACATTGCTTGCTAAGGTGTTCATAAAGTCATTCAATTTTATTTTTGCTTCCGCAAGTGTCAGTTCATGCAAATCAACGATGCGAATCATCTTGCTTTACCTTGTACTCCTGCACCCAAGCGGGCATTTCTTCTTTCTTATTTGCAAGCGAAGTGGCACAACTCTTACATAGAGCTGCAACCCCTTTTTTCTTGTCTTTAAACAAATAATAGAGAATCGCGATAACAAGTAATGCAACGACACTCAAAACAATAAAGTCACCCATGTTTCACCCCAAAATTAAACTTCCGACTTGATAGACGACAAAAGCCACAAGCCATGCAACGCCGGTTTGATAACCAACGGCAAGCAAGGTCCACTTCCATGAATTCATTTCGCGCTTCATGGTCGCAAAGGCCGCCACACAAGGTAAGTATAGCAAGGTAAAGATCATAAAGGAATAGGCAGAGAGTGGTGTAAACACATTTCTTAAGGGGCCAACGAGCATTTCTGGTGATTCTATAACACCTTCACCCAGCCCATAAAGCACACCCAAGGTTCCCACAACCGCTTCTTTAGCGACAAAACCAACAACCAAACTCATGGCAGCCCGCCACTCACCAAAACCAAGTGGTTTAAAAATAATAGCGATTGCCTGACCGATGATGCCAAAGATACTCTCAGCGCTGTTTTCCACAATCTGAAATTGAAAATTAAACGTGTGCAAGAACCAAATGACAATCATCGCCAATAGGATAACTGTCCCTGCATTTAAAACGAAACCGCGCACACGATCCCACGTGTGAATAAACAAATTCTTGAAGGTTGGTAAACGATAGGGTGGTAATTCCATGATGAAGTTGGTTGTTTTGCCTTTATTGATAAAACGCTTTAGTACAATGCCTGATATAATCGCAATGATAATACCGATAATATAAATCGAAAACACAACAAGTGCTTGCGATTGCGAGAAAAAGGCAGCCGCAAAGATCGCATACACTGGGAACTTAGCCCCACAAGACATGAATGGAATAATAAACATGGTTAAGCGGCGTTCCCGCTCATTTTCTAACGTACGAGTTGCCATCAGCGCCGGTACTGAACATCCAAAGCCCATCAACATCGGAATAAATGAGCGTCCTGATAATCCAAAGCGACGGAAAAGACGGTCCATAATAAAGGCTGCGCGTGCCATGTAGCCCGAACTTTCAAGTATCGATAACATTAAGAATAAAATGGAGATTTCAGGCAAGAAACTTAGAATCGCTCCCACGCCTCCTAAGATGCCGTCCACAACTAAATTATAAACAATGTCTGAAACGTTCATCATCCGCAACAAGGCTGCGATTTGAATGATAACCCACTCAATCCCTAATTCAAAATAATCCTTGATAAAGGAACCCAAGGGCCCAAAAGCAATAAAGAACACTAAGTACATAATAAATAAGAAAATGGGAATCGCTAACACACGATGCGTTAACACTTTGTCTATTTTATTTGAAATGCTATCGATGTCACGATCATTTTTTGTGAGCGCGCCTTTTAAAACGCTGGTAATGTAATTGTATTTTTCATCAGAAATAACCATGTCACGATCAAGCACGTCCCCAACAAATTGTTGCTCCACCCATTCATTAAGATCCGCAACCTTAAAAAGGTTCACATCCAATCCTAAACTGGCTTCGGGACCTTCTTCAATGAAGCGAATGATGGTTGATAATTGAGTGTCAATGTCCCACTCTAATTCTTGACTGACCTTCGAGATGATGCTTTTTGTTTTGTCACTGTAAAAATCAAGGGGTTCCATAACTTTGTCTTTTTGTAAGACCGCGTTTTGAAAACATGCTTTGACCCCTTTTGCTTTACTCGCAACGATTGGAATTATCGGTACGTTTAAGTATTTAGATAATAGTTTGATGTTTAATTTTTCATGCCGGGCTTCAAGCACATCCATCATGTTTAAAGCCACAATCATGGGTTTTCCGATTTCTAAGAGCTGCAGTGTTAAAAAAAGGTTCCGTTCTAAATTGGATGCATCAACAATATTGATGATGACATCGACATCACCTTTTTCTATGTACTCCCGCGTAATTACTTCATCAACCGACATGGTTGATAACGAGTAAATACCCGGTAAATCAATGATGTTGTATGTGATTTGATTAAATTTAACTTTACCGACTTTCTTTTCAACGGTAACTCCCGGCCAATTTCCTACACTTTGATTGGATCCCGTTAACTCATTGAAAAGTGTTGTTTTACCACTGTTTGGATTCCCTACGAGCGCAATGTTCACGGGCATTCCTCAACAAAAATTTCCTTTGCCTCGTTTTTACGGAGCGTTAAATGATAGCCGCGTAAAAATATTTCAATCGGATCACCCAATGGTGCCTGTTTAATCACTTTTATTGGGGTGCCAATGGTCACACCCATATCAATAATACGTTTGCGAATCAGGCTCTTTTTACCTAAGCCCTTCACAACGTAAAGTTTTTGAAGTTTCACATCATTTAATGTTTTCATTGTATTTTCCTTATCAACACTAGCGTATAAGAGCGGTGTTGGATTGTCAATTATTTGTGAAATTTTTATTTAAAAAAGACATTCAATCAAAAATATTGTGATTTAAGTCACATTATCAAATGTCTTCCCTGCTTTAAATTCATTGCATTTTATTTCGTTGTTTGCTTCTTTTCAGCAATCCGCTTCACTTTGTAAGGACGGTTTTGATTGGCCACATAAGCGATTGCGAGCACGCTATAAATAATCGTGACACTCAGGGTCATCGCAAAGTATGCTAGCCCTTCAAAAAATAAGATTTTATTGCTGGCGTAACGCTGAAAAGCGACCACTAAAAACACACCATTGACAAGCAACAGTGGAATCACAGGGTAAAACCAATTAACTTTTTTAAACTGTGATACGTACTTCTTTAAAAACCAGATGCCAAAATAGTAGGCAAAGCCTGCGGCTGCCGCAATCACGGCATACATAATGTAATTGATGTAGTCTTTAATGAGTTCAATAATTAACGACATACGCATCCCCTTCTATTACAAGTCGTATTATACCACAAACTTGCAGCGACAAACCTATTTAAATCGCACACAAACGGGTTCATGGACACCCACATTTTTCTGCACAAGTGTCAATTTCCCACTATAAGCATCACGTGCCAACAAGGTGCATGAATCGCTAACTAAATTCGCAACTACGATGTATTTTTGATCAGGGCTGATTTCAAAATCACGCGGATGATCCCCATGTGTTGATGCATTTTGAATCAGTTCCAAATCTTTGTATTCATTAATTTTAAAGACGCTGATTGAATTATCGCGACGATTGGATGTGTATAGAAACTTGCCATCACTAGAAATTTTAATGGCAGCCCCGTGCTGATCTTTTGTGTTAAGGCTCGGGTTGGCAGGCAATTGATTGACGCGTTTAAATTCATGATCGTCAAAGTGCAAAACAAACACTTCATAACTTAACTCACTCACCACATAACAGTATGGTTGATGCGGGTGACAAATGGCGTGCCGTGGACCTGACCCTTGTGGAAAGTTAATAGTTTGTCGTAAATGTAGTCTCTGTTCTTCATCCACACGAAACACGTAGGCACGATCCAAACCTAAATCACAAACAAACACCACATTGAATGCTTTCAAGTAGTGCACATAATGCGCTTTTGAACCTGCATCAAACACAATGGTTTCATGCGCTTCTAAATTACCATGATTTAAGCGATACGTATTAATCATGCCTTGATGATAATTGGCGCTGTACAGAAGTTGATGGTAGCTATCATAGCTCACATAACACGGTGGTACATTTTGGTTTAAAACTTGACTGATGAGTGCGTTCTTCTTAAATAAGGCAACACCACCACGGTCATCCTTGGAGCTGACACTGAAAACATAATCATGATAAATATCCAAGTAGGTTGGATTTTCAATTTTATGTGAGAGATTGTAGTCATGACATTCTAACTTTTCTTCATCAAAATGAATCGTATAAATGCCTTCACTTTCTTTTCTTGTGTATGTTCCAAACAAAATTTTCATGGGACTATCCTTTCTATGCTTGATTATGATTTTATTATATCATAGTTGTTTTTTTCAATGAGCTTGGGGTGCACCGCAAACACCATGCACTTAACATGCGGAGTAATGTCCTTAAACAGAGCATAAGCTGCACTCATGGTGCTCCCGGTTGTCATCACATCATCAACTAAAACTACTTTTTTATTGGTGAGTGAGGCCCGTTGAAGCGGGTCGATACCGATTTGAACGTGTTGGCGCAGTGACTTTGGTAGTGTCGTTTGTTTCGCGTCCGTTTCTTTAAAAAGTGCCCATGATATGTTTTTAGCATAGGGTTGTAACATGGAATGCAAAGGATGAAATCCGCGTTCCTTGGTTTTAGATGCACTGGATGGCATCATGACAAACACCCAATCTTTGTGTTTTTTAATGCGTCTTTTAAAACCGTAGAAAAAAGAAGGTGCCATCACCACATCACAATCCTCCTTGTAACGAAAAAGCCAACTCGCAACGTCTAAATCGTACTCGAGCATCCCCGTACAAGGTAAAGCTCCCATGTGAAAGTGGATTGGTTTTTTAATGTAAGCAGCGCACGCATTGCACAGGTAAGGATGATGATACAACAAATCCCATGTGCAGGCATCATGATAACGTGGCCTTACACACCACAAACATAGCTGTTGGCTGTTTTGATGTAAGTTAAACATTGATCCACCGCCTTTGATTTAGCATTTAAGAAAAAATAACACGCCCCACTTGGATACTTAACATCACGACCCACACGACCACTGATTTGGATGAGGGAAGCCATATCAAACACTGGATGATCACCACCTAAGACAAGCACATCAATGTTTGAAAATGTAACGCCGCGCTCCAGGATTGTTGTGCAGATTAAAAATTGAATTTCTAAATTAATGAAGGATTGTACAATCGCTTCTTTGTTTTCACTGCGTGAGGTTAAAACCTTGATGTGGAAAAGTTTACCGTAAAGCTGTGCACTTTTAATAGTTGGTACAAAAATAAGGGTTTGTTTTGTTTGACGGGCCAATAACCTTACAACCTTTAAAATCATGAACCACTTGCTGCAGATGGTAATTATAGGTTCACACAAAGGATGGTGATGCGGACGCACGTATAATTGCACGTGCGCAAGTTTTTTATTTTTAACTTGTGCCAGCATAGCAACACTGGGCGTTGCCGTTAAATAAATGATACGCCCCAACACCGCATTTTCAACAAAACGTGCCAACATGGGATTATCTTTGTAAGGAAAGGCATCGGGTTCATCCAAGATGAGAAGATCCACTTTTTGATAATATCGAAACAACTGATGCGTTGTGCACACAATCAAATCACCATCGACTTGCTCAGTGTGCCCTTCACAGACACCCACAACATTGAGTGCTTTAAATATGTGCTGCAGGCGCGCTTGCAACTGCAACACCACTTGTTTCCGTGGGATAGCCCACACGACTTTTTGACCTTGCAACAACGCAGTTTTAATGCTCTTTAAAACCAATTCACTTTTACCGGCACCACATACAGCTTCCACCAAGACATCCTGATGTTTGATATGATTAGATATGGCGACACTTGCGCGCTGTTGCGCAGGTGTTAAATCAAAACTTAGCTCATACTCGCTTTCGTGCATCGATAAGTGGCGCTTTTGTAAATCGAGTTCCATTTGATGAATGAAACTGATGCAGATACGACAACGCCAGCTGCCTTTAAAATTAAAAAAAGCATGCTTGTTTTGATTTCCACAAAAATGACATTCCATTTAAAAACACCCCCTTTACACTATGTAAAAGGGGTGTTGATTCCTACCACGGCTTCAGTTTGTCTTTTTTCACAAGCACCGCTTCTTTCGCGAGCTTGGCCATGGGATCATCGCTGTATGAATCTGAATAAAACATATCGATGGCTTCCACATCGTAATGTTCTTGAAAGCGCACTGGCTTTTCTTCACCGTAACAGTTAGGTCTTAAATTTTCACCTGTCTTTTTATCAACCTCAGAAGCAATTAGGTGCACACCCAATTGGTCACACATGGGTTGCAGAAGAAAGGTTGGGGATGCGGATATAATCACATCGTCATCCGCACGTTGCTTTAAATACCAGAGTTGAATGTTGTCATCGTGTTTTTCCCAAAACTCAGCAACACGTTCATCGATGTCTGGAATGCCTTGAAAGTAGGTGTAGATGATATCTTTCATTTGTGTTTTGTCAATGCGCCGCAAGACATACTGAACAAAAGCCCACAATTGCCTGGGGATGTAGCGCATCAAGGACGGTTGTTTCTTATAATTAAACAAGAAAAAGTGCTTTGAACTGTCGCCATCATAAATTGTTTTATCAAAATCATAAACGTTCATGTTCTTACCTTTATTTACGGTACGCACTGATCATTAAATCGGATAGTTTGCGTGAAAATTCCATTGGGTTTTCAATCGGTAACCCTTCCATCAGACACGCTTGATCATATAAAATCCAAGCGGCATCTTCAATCTTATCAGGATCATTTTTGACCACTTCACTGAGGGTGTCAAGTAGTGGATGCTCCGGATTAAGCTCGAGAATGCGTGTGGCTTTCATTGAAGCTTCCGCATCAGGCATTTGTGCTAGCACTTTTTCCATTTCAAAGGATAACCCTTCATCGCTGACCAAACAAACCGGATGGTTCTTTAAACGTGTTGATAAGCGTACATCGCTCACCACATCCTTTAAGACTTCTTTAATGGCATCAAAGACATCTTTGGTGCTTTCTTCTTTTTGTTTGACCGCTTCTTTCTCTTCCTCACTCATGAGATCCAAATCACCTTGAGTGATGGACTTGAAAGGCTTCTCCTTGTAGTTCTGCATGATTTGGATGACAAACTCATCGACGTCATCCGTTAAATATAAAATCTCATAGCCTTTTTCTTTAACACGCTCGCTTTGTGGAATTGCCTCACACTTTTCAATCGACTCTCCGGAAACAAAGTAAATTTCTTTTTGATCCTCTGGCATGC
>JAAZGU010000004.1 GCA_012511085.1 Erysipelothrix sp.
GCGTCCGTTCCCAACCCATAGGGTACACATCCGGAACCAAAGTTACTTCCAGTTCAGGATGATCAACAACCGCTGCTTGCAGTTGCGCAACAAGTTTTTTCCTAGTCTTTTTAATGGCAATCATCGCCTTTTGCGCTTCTGCCATTTTGACCATGGCTTTAATACCGACAATCATATCGTCCATGTGATTTTCCATCATCCGGTAATCGGCCGTGATGTATGGCTCACATTCGACGGCGTTGATCACAACCGTGTGAATGTCTTTCGCAAATTTATATTTAACATAGGTCGGAAACCCTGCTCCCCCCATGCCCACAATACCGGCGTTCATCATGAAATCAATCAACTCCAAACGGGGTGTTGTTTCAAAATTCACCGGCTCAAAAGCTTGTACTTTCTCATATTTTCCGTCGTTTTCAATCACAATGTGATCCACTGGTTTCAAACAGGCGTGCATTAATTTCTTAATGCCTTTGACCACACCAGAAACTGGCGAATAATACGGAACCGTAAAATTATCGTCTCTATAAGCAAGTTTAGTGTTCACAAAAACACGGTCATTTTCCTTTACCAAGACTTCGACTTTATCTACTTGTCCATTACTTAGTGGAATATAAACCGTTTCAGGTGCTTGTATAGTAACGATGTCATTGTAGTTTGTCAACTCCTTATGTCCATCAACACGAAGTTGACTTGGACCAATCCATACTGACATAACTTCACCTAATCCTTTCCTAATTAAATAAAAAATCACATAAGCATAACTCTTGACTTACGTAAATCATTATTTCTAGTTTATTATAACATATAATATCGTGAGTTAAACAGTCATTTATAAAAAAATTCACAAATGAATTGAATCGATTGCAACTTTCGTTTCCATATTATGCAACAAATCATTTATTTGGATGATTTGCTTTGACTTTCACGTTCTTTGAGAAAAACAAAATGACAAGAAAAAGGGTTTTGCGATGGGATAAAACTTACTGAAAGCAAGGTCGAATTCATTGCTTTATGAAAGCTGAATTGTGTTATAATAGCGACGGTGAGAATATGAAAAAAATACTGAGTGGATTACTAATTTTATTGTTGATTTTAAGTGGCTGTCAACCCCAGCCAACCAACGGCTATCAACGTTTTGATCAGTCAACCTTCGATGCTGGTTTTGATACAATCACAAGGTTGATTGCTTACGCAGAGGATCAAGAAACCTTCGATTTTTATTTTAATGCCATGATTGATGAATTCATGGTCCTGCACCGTTTGTTTGATCGCTTTGAAAATTATGATGGCATCAACAACATTAAAACCATCAACGATCAAGCCGGAATTGCACCGGTTGTGGTTGATCCATTTATCATTGATTTGCTTAAGGTTAGTAAACATTGGTACGACCACGGTGAACACCTGCTGGATATCACCTTGGGTGCAGTCTTGGATGTGTGGCAAGATTATCGTGAAGCCGGACTAGTCCAAAACAACAACGACCTGGGTGGTGAAATTCCGACACTCGAGATACTAAAGGAAGCACAAGCCTGCACGGGCTGGGATTTAGTCGAAATTGACGAAACAAAAAGCACCGTCTTTTTAACGAAACCCTGTGCCTCCCTGGATGTGGGAGCGACCGCAAAAGGCTATGCCGCGGAAGTCATTGCTCGCAGTTTAGAAGAAAAAGGCATGCAGTATGGTTTGTTGAGCGCCGGCGGTAATGTCCGCAGCATCAACACCAAGGCTGACGGCGATGGTTGGGGCGTTGGCATCGAGCTGCCACAAATGTACTCACCCTCATCCGCCGATACTTTAAAAATCCCCTTTTCGACATCGATTGTCACTAGCGGTGATTATCAACGCTACTACATTGGTGTCGATGGCGAAGCCTACCATCACGTCATTGATCCCTTCACTTTATTTCCACAAACCTATTTCCACAGTGTGACGATTGTGGTCAAAGATTCTGGGATTGCGGATGCC
>JAAZGU010000167.1 GCA_012511085.1 Erysipelothrix sp.
ACGACATGACTAAACTCAAGATGGTCAGAAACGTAGCTTTGTATTGGTTCACAATTAAGCTGCCAACTGGAAACAAAAGTCCGGTGGCGCTATCAAAAAGAAAACCAAACATAAAGCCTAAAGCCAATAAGAACCAACCCCCACTAAAATAAAAACCTAACAAAACAAATGGAATTAAAGCCGACACCAAAGTAATCATCTTAAACTTACCCATTTTATCTGAAAACAACATAATAAAGAAACCACCCAGGGTTGAACCAACCGCGATAATCGTGTACAAAGTCGCTATTGTTTGTGCCCCTAAACCTTGATGATCCAAATACACACTTAGATAATTAAAGAAAAAGATGGCTGGTGTTGACATTAAAAAAGTAATGGCTATCATCTTCAATTCACGTTGACCTCGAATTAGAGCTGTCGCTTCTTTGACAGAAATGCTTTCATGAGCGCCTTTAATTTCAGGACTAAAAATCATAAACAAAACAAGCAAAATCGCAATCACCACCGCAAGCACCACATAGTTTGCTTGAAAGCCATAGCTTTCAACCAAATAAGTCCCAACAAAGGGCGAAACCAAAACACCTAACGCAAAGGCAATCCGATGCAAACCACTGACGACACCTAACTTGTCTTCATCAACAAGCATTGCCAAATAATTTAAACCAATGCCAAGCATGGTAAAGAAAGCCAGGCCATTTAAAGAACGTCCAATCACATAGATAAGCATTGATGGAATGAAAGCAATCAACACACTCCCGAGTAAAAATAAAAACAAGGTAAAGCCGATCATCTTCTTAATTCCGACTTTATCAGCAGCATAGCCAATCAGTGGTGCAAACATACCAAAAATCGCATTACCAATGTTCATGTAAGCAACTTGATGGGTAGGTATTTGATAAACGTGGGCAATTGTTGGTGTTAATGGAAAGACGACATTCATTTCATAAGTCACCACAAATTGGACCAGTAGAATTAAGATGATTGCCAACAATGTGTTTTTACTTTGCTTCATGATCTTCCTTTCTTGCGAGGTCGCATCTTAGCTATTTTATCACAAAGCCCTTTAAAGTGACACACTAAGGATTGCGCGTAGGGTTTGACGGTCGTACAGATAATGTTTCAAACGGTTGTTGTGAGTTACTTCCTCATCTATGCCATTAAAATAAATCGCAATCTTTTGTAAGAAGTGGTTAAAATAGGGATCATCGTGATGATGGGCTTTCCCATAAGCAAGCGCATTAAAGTAGAAAAACACCAAACCAATTAATATTTCTAAAATTGAATCTTCAATCCAAAAGTCAATTTTATCAAGCGCTGGCACATACTTGGACAACATGTTATCCATCACGATTAAGCCATCGTCATTGGATTGGTGCACATCCACAAATACATAATCAAAATCACTCAGATTTTCTTTACTGTAATAATCAAAGGCATCGGCTTCAATAATCTTTATTTGATGCGCGCTTTTAAACTGTGGCAAAATATGTTCTTTAAATAAATCAATGACTGCTTTATTGTTTTCCACAACCGTGATGGACTCCACCTTTTTATTTTCCAATGCCATGTAGATGAAATACCCAATGCCCAATCCAAAAGTAAGCACATGCCCATGGGCTTTTAAAGCAAGTGGATCAATGGTGTAAGCCTCACTGA
>JAAZGU010000168.1 GCA_012511085.1 Erysipelothrix sp.
ATTGAGAGTTTCATGGTTGCGGCCAATGAAGCGGTGGCGCAAACATTAAAAACAATGGAAATCCCAGCCATTTATCGCGTGCATGAAAACCCAGACGCTGAAAAAATAAGGCAGTTGGCGCATTTCTTAGGGTTACTGGATTTTAAATTTAAGGGCAATCCCAACAACATCCATCAATCGCAACTTAAGCAAGTGCTCACGGCGTTTGCAGGTACAGATTTAGAAACGATTGTGAATCAACTGACGTTGCGGAGCATGAAAAAGGCTACCTATGAAAGTGTGCCACTTGGTCATTTTGGATTGGCCTTGGATGATTATTTGCATTTTACAGCACCCATTCGTCGCTATTCAGATTTGATTGTGCATCGTATGATTCGCCGTTACTTATTCGACCATGAATTATCAAAACGTCAGATCAACCTTGATCAGCAACACAACACGGAATTCGCAAGTGTGGCAACCTTTACTGAACGGCGCGCCATTGATGCGGAGCGTGCGGTCGCCGATATGAAAAAGGCTGAATATATGGAAGCTTTTGTCGGTGAATATTTTGAAGGCACCATCAGCGGTGTCATTAGTTTTGGTTTCTTTGTGCAGTTGGAAAACACCGTGGAGGGTTTGGTGCATGTGCATTCCCTTGATGATGATTATTACAGCATTGACCATCCTTACCCACGTTTGGTAGGTTTTCATAATCATCGTAAATTTTCCCTTGGTGATAAAGTGCTCGTGAAAGTGAAAGATGCGAGCAAAACCAAGCGCCAAATTGATTTCACTTACATTAAGCATGTGAAAGGTGAAATAATTAAGTATAATAATAGATGAGGAAGTTATGAGTAAAGTTATTACAAGAAATAGAAAAGCACATCACGATTATTTTATCGAAGATAAATTTGAAGCAGGGATTGTGCTTGTTGGTACTGAAATTAAATCGATTCGTCGCGGTGCGGTGCAACTCAAAGATGCCTACGTTCAAATAAAAGACAACGAAGCCTTTGTCATGAACATGCATGTCGCACCTTATGAACACGGCAATCGTTTTAATCATGAAGAAACCCGCGATCGTAAGCTCTTATTGCATAAGCAGGAAATTCGAAAGATCGCGAAAGCGGTGCAACAAAAAGGGTACACGGTTGTGCCATTGTCGCTCTATTTAACACGCGGCAAGGCCAAACTTGAAATTGCGCTTGCGAAAGGGAAAGCGACCTACGATAAGCGGGCTGCTTTGCGAGAAAAAGATGCGCAACGCGAAATTGAAAAAGCCATGAAATATAAATATTAATTTTAAGTATTTTTAGAAAGCAAAAACCACAATGAATAAAAAACTCTTTATGATCCTAACCGTTATCTTATTAATCACTATTGATATGCTTGGGATCTTTTCTTATTTGCAACGTTCATTATTAAAAATCTTATTGTTTGGGATTGTTCCATTACTCAGTCTTAAACACAGGAACATGCCCTTCCCGAATCTTAAAAAAGGGGTGAATTTAAAAGGCATTGTTTTATTATCGGTGATTATCATTGTGGGCTTGCTGGGTGGTGCTTATCTTTTAAGTTACTTTGGACTCTTTGATAATGTTCAAGTAAGTTTAGCGAATCAAGTCGGAGTTGTGAAAAGCAACTACCCTTATGTGTTTGTCTATGTCGTGTTGATTAATGGACCCTTGGAAGAGTTTTTCTTTCGTCATTATGTTTACATACAAGATTTCAAATACAGAAAATTTGTAAGCAGTTTGCTTTTTTCGATTTATCATGTGGGCATGTTGTTTACCATGTTCCCTTG